>CAZIRG010000285.1:0-2310 GCA_964541505.1 uncultured Syntrophomonadaceae bacterium
ACCCTTTTTTACTGGTAAAAATACGAGTAAGGAATTTGTTTTCGAAGGAGATTAAATAATGGTTGAAAAAACTTTTTATATCACTACTCCTATTTATTATCCCAGCGACAAATTACATATAGGACATTCCTATACTACGGTGGCTGCGGATGCTATGGCTCGTTTTAAGCGATTGACCGGGCATGATGTCTGGTTTTTAACCGGTACAGATGAACATGGTCAAAAAATCGAATTAAGTGCCAAAGAGGCTGGTCTATCGCCCCAAGAGTTTGTTGATGGCATTGTAGATTGGATCAGAGAGTTGTGGGAGGTATTGGACATTTCTTATGATGACTTTATTCGCACTTCAGAAGAGAGACACAAGAAAATCGTACAGGCTATTTTTCAGAAATTTTATGACCAGGGGGATATTTACAAGGGAGAGTACAGAGGATTGTATTGTACCCCTTGCGAATCTTTCTGGACAGAGAGACAGGCGAGTGAGGGGAAATGTCCTGACTGTGGTCGTTCTGTAGAAATTGTGGCTGAAGAAAGTTATTTTTTCCGTATGTCTAAATATGCAGACCGTCTTTTACAGTACATAGAAAGCAATCCTGATTTTATTCAGCCGCCTGCACGCAAGAATGAAATGGTGAATAATTTTTTGAAACCGGGGTTAGAAGACCTTTGTATTTCTCGGACTACTTTTGACTGGGGTATTTCAGTTCCCTTCGATAAAAAACATGTTGTTTATGTCTGGTTGGATGCCTTGAGCAACTATATCACTGCCCTGGGATACCTTACGGAGAATAGAACTCTCTATGATCGTTTTTGGCCGGCTGATGTACAATTGATTGGCAAGGAGATAGTTCGTTTTCATACTATTTACTGGCCTATTTTTCTGATGGCCTTAGGTATTCCATTGCCGAAACAGGTTTTTGGACATGGGTGGCTTCTTTTGGAGAAAGGTAAGATCTCTAAGTCTATAGGGAATGTTATTGATCCCAAGGTGCTGGTTGAAAAGTATGGCTCTGATGCTATCCGTTACTATCTCTTAAGAGAGATTCCTTTTGGGGCCGATGGTGTTTTTACCACAGAAGCTTTGATACAAAGAATAAATTTTGATCTGGCTAATGATTTGGGCAACCTGGTTGGACGCACAGCTGTGATGATTGAAAAATTCTTTGATGGGCATTTACCGCCGCCAGGAAAAGAAGAAAGTCCGGATATGGACTTGAAAAATATGGCCTTAAAGGTGCCTGCTTCGATGGAATCCTTGCTGGACAAATTACAGTTTAGTAATGCTCTGGCAGAGCTATGGCGTTTTATTGCTCGTACTAATAAATATATTGATGAGACAAGACCTTGGGTTCTGGCGAAAAGTGAAGGGGAAAAAGAGAGACTGGGAACGGTTCTTTATAATCTATCAGAGAGTATTAGATTCATTGCTATTTTGCTCTCTCCTTTTATGCCGCGTACGCCGGAGAAGATTTTCGATCAGTATGGTCTAGCAGATACAAAAGAAATACAGACCTGGAAGAGTTTAAGTTCATTTGGACATCTCACTCCGGGAATTAAGGTTAAAGTAGCGTCTGTTCTTTTCCCTCGCCTGGACTTACCGTCAGAAGAAGGAGCGTCAGCAGCAAAGAAACCTCCTGCTCGCCAAAAGAATAACAGAAAGGCTGTTGTCCCTTGTCAAGGAGTACTGTCAAAAACAGACGGTGATGGATTGGTCAGTATAGAGGAATTTTCGAAACTGGATTTGCGAGTAGCAGAGATCTTGACAGCAGAAAAAATTAAAGGAGCCGACAAGTTACTAAAACTTGTTCTTGCTTTGGGAAAAGAAGAGCGCCAGGTTGTAGCTGGTATAGCAAAGGACTTTACCTTAGAAGAGTTACCAGGTAAAAAGGTCATTTTTGTGGCTAATTTAAAACCAGTTAAGCTGCGAGGAGTTCTTTCGCAGGGAATGATTTTAGCTGCCACCGATGCGGCAGGCAAGCTGGCTCTGACTACCGTAGACGGAGAAGTTCCGGCTGGGAGTAAGGTCAGTTGACAGTCTGCAGAATGCAGTTTACAGTAGTGACGGGGAACGATGGTGGTTGACAGTGGGACACTGCTGACACAGCCCCCCCCTCATTTTGGAGATTAGAAGTGGTGAGACATCCGGGGGTAAGACCTCCGGGGGAGGGGGGGGAGATATACTGCCAAAGGCAACTAACGTACATTTTGTCAGGTATCAGTTATCGGTTAATTGTTGTATAGAAAATTGGGAAACTGTAACCTTCGTAACCCCTGTAAACTGTAAACTGTAAACTGTAAACTGTAAACTGT
>CAZIRG010000286.1:0-2306 GCA_964541505.1 uncultured Syntrophomonadaceae bacterium
TGTTCAGTTTTCAAAGAACATTCTACTTTCCTCTCGCCGCTCCAAAGGCGACTTTCATATACTATCATATTTGCTCTACAGCGTCAAGAGACGATTTTTATTTTTTTAGTTTTTTCAGGACGCATAGTAGGGAACAAAATAACATCCCTAATAGAGGGGCTATCGGTCAAAATCATTACAAGTCGGTCAATACCTACACCCAAACCTCCTGTTGGGGGCATACCATACTCTAGAGCCAACAGAAACTCTTCATCCATCATATGCGCTTCTTCATCCCCTGCCTCACGCAGTTTCAGCTGATCTTCAAATCTTTTCCTCTGATCAAGCGGATCGTTTAATTCAGAAAAAGCATTGGCTATTTCACTACCGGCTATAAAAGCTTCAAAACGATAAGTAAAATCTGGATTATCTTCCAGACGCTTAGCCAAGGGAGAAACTTCTACCGGGTAATCTTTAATAAAAACAGGCTGAAAAAGATGTTTTTCTACTCTTTCTTCAAAAACGCTATTAATAATTTCTCCACAGGTAGCTTTTGTATCTACCTCCAGCCCTAACTCTTCAGCCATCTCCCTCATAACAGCAATATCCTTAACAATAGAAAAATCCTTACCAGTGTATTTACTGATAGCCTCTAACATAGTCAGACGAGACCAAGGAGGGGTCAAATCAATCTCCTCTTCTTGATAATTAATCTTCATAGTTCCAAAAAGTTTCTTAGCTATAGTCGCTATCATCTCCTCAGTTAAAACCATTATCTCCTCGTAATCAACATAGGCTTGATAAAGTTCCAAGGTGGTAAACTCCGGATTATGCCTAGTAGAAATCCCTTCATTCCGAAAAATGCGACCTATTTCATACACCTTTTCCAGACCACCCACAATTAATCTCTTTAAATGAAGCTCCGTTGCAATCCGCAAGTATAACTGCATGTCCAGTGTATTATGGTGAGTAATAAAGGGGCGTGCCGCTGCCCCGCCTGCTTTTGTCTGCATGACGGGAGTCTCTACTTCTAAAAACCCTTTTTCGTTTAAGTAACCACGCATAGCCTCTATGATTTTGCTACGATTTATAAAAACTTCCCGCGACTGGGGATTAACAATTAAATCAAGGTAGCGTTGACGATAACGCAGTTCTACATCTTTAAGCCCATGCCATTTTTCCGGTAATGGTCGCAAAGATTTAGTCAGCAAGGTTAAACTTTTGACCCAAAGAGTAATTTCTCCTCGCTGCGTCTTGAAAACATGCCCTTTTACTCCCACAATATCTCCAATATCCAATGCTAAAAAAAGTTTATATTCCTTTTCTCCTACACTATCAAGACGAACATATATCTGCAACTGACCGCTAATATCCTGTAAGTTAGCAAACCCGGCTTTGCCGTGCCCTCTTTTAGTAATCAGCCGACCAGCAAGAGAAACGCTTTCTTCGCTCTCAGATAAAGAAGTAAAGTTTTTTTGCACATCTTCACTTTTATGGCTAACTTGAAAACTGTTTCCAAAAGGGTTCTCGCCATCCTGTCGCAACTGTTGCAATTTCTCTCTGCGTACCAAAAGCAATTCGTTTAAATTGTCATCACTCATCTAAATCACCTTCTACTTTCAAACTATTTACTTATTCCCAGTATTTCGTATTTTAAAATTCCGGCGGGCACATTTACTTCTACCGTAGTACCGGAAGGCTTGCCTAAAATCTCTTTGCCCACAGGAGATTCATACGAAATTTTATTTTGTAAAGGGTTAGCTTCTGTCGGACCCACAATAGTATATTCGATCTCTTCCCCATATTCTAGATCTTTTAATTTAACGGTAGCTCCAATATGGACCACATCTGTATTTACCTTATCTGTATCAATTACTTGGGTATTTCGCAACATCTTTTCCAAAGTAATAATCCGACCTTCAATAAAAGCCTGCTCGTTTTTGGAGTCCTCATATTCGGAATTTTCGCTAATGTCTCCAAACGAAATCGCTGCTTTTATACGCGCAGAGACCTCTTTTCTTTTTACTGTTTTGAGAAAAAACAACTCTTTCTCCAACTTCTCTAATCCTTCCGGGGTAAGTATAACTCCTTTAGTGGTCGCCATGAACTTCTCTCCTTTAATACTTAATCATGAGTATATACATAAACAGTCATTTTATGTACAGCAAAAACTCCTTGCAACTTTTTTGTCTGAAATATATAAAGATAGTGTCAAGTAAGCCCACTCACCTGACACTTTTCTCACAAAACTAACAAAAGAAAACAGCTAGAAGTTAGTAGTATTATAGTTTAGGATTGCTTTTTTGTCAAATTATCCTGGGAATAGC
>CAZIRG010000287.1:0-2303 GCA_964541505.1 uncultured Syntrophomonadaceae bacterium
ATTAAAAAGCTAATTATACTTGGGAGGTTTACTCTATGGAAGTTTTTGCTTTGATCGGGGGCAGTGGTACAGGAAAAAGCTATCGTGCCCTGATGACAGCACATAAATATGATATTCCGCTAATTATTGATGATGGACTCCTTATCCAAGGAACCAGTCTTCTTTCAGGAAAATCTGCCAAGCGCGAAGTCACTCGTATAGCAGCAGTAAAAAGAGCTATTTTTGATGATAATCAACACGCAAAGGAAGTAAAAGAACAAATACTTTCCTCGAACCATAAGAAAATTCTTATTTTAGCTACTTCTGTCAAAATGGCTGAAAAGATATCTCAAACATTGCAATTGCCCGCTCCTCAAAAAATTATAGATATTAAAGAAATTGCTAGCAGTAAAGCTATCTCCAACGCTCTTCATCTTCGCCGTAGCCGAAACCAACATGTAATACCTATTCCCACCTTTGAAATTAAAAAAGACTTTCCCGGATATTTAATTGACCCCCTCAAGTTTCTAATGAGAAATCCTGCTGCTCCCCAGGGCTGGGGTGAACGCTCCGTAATGCGCCCTGCTTACAGCTCCGTGGGCAGTTTTTATATCGCTACACAAGCTCTAACACAACTGGTAGAACACAAAGGAGAGCAGAATAGAAGCATACATAAAGTTTTAAAAGTTACATTTACTCCTCTTCCCGAAGGTCTAAATATTTCTCTAACAGTAACCCTGAAGTTGATAGAACAACCTTTGATATCACTTTTGACAAAGATTCAACGAGAGATAAAAGACGAGTTAGAAACGCTCACGGGCTTTACTGTTTTTACAGTAAATGTAACAGCTAAAAAAATATACCTTCCGCCTGACAACGATTTAAGCAGCTAACTGCTTCATAAAATTTATACACATGCAATTCGCGTTTTTAAATTTATGAGTTACCAAACAGGTTTTTATACTATAAATATGAAATTAATTGGTAAAATACTGTAGATTTTAGGTGAATTATTTTTAAGAAATTATGATAAATATTAGCCGTTTTCATAGTTTCCATAGTTCCATAGTTTTCATATTTTCATGTAAGTACGCTGCGTTTCTAAAAAAGCGGATTGATCATGCATTGTAAAGCTATACTTTTACAGAAAATTTTGTTATAATACCTTTGTTAAGTTTTTTTGGCATCCAACTCATCATCTCTAGTTATTCTTTTCTTATGGTACCTTTCTGCTAGGAGGATTATATGGGCAATACTATGGAAGAAAAAGAAATACTTCGCCTAAATAAAAATGGGTTAAATAAGGAACCCGATAAGGTAGTTTTAGAAGTTCCCTTGACCATCTATCTAAATGAACAAGAGTTTGTCACTCTGCTATGTACACCGGAGTTAACAGATATGTTAGCTATTGGTTTTTTGCGTTCAGAAGGTTTGATTGATGACATTAGAGATATCAAATCTCTCAGAGTTGATGCTGAGCAAGGGTTTGTTTTTTTGGAAACAACTGGCAGTAAAATGCCAGAGAAGTTATACGGCAAACGAATTATTACTTCAGGCTGTGGCAAGGGGACAATTTTTTTCAATGTTCTTGATTCATTAAAAACCATTCCTGTTACCTCCTCTCTGATCATAAATCCTAAACAAATACGAAACCTTCTCCATCTGCTGCAAGAAAAAGCATTTATCTTCAAAACAACTGGTGGCACTCACAGTGCAGCTATTTGCTCTCCTAGTAAAATGATTTATTTTTGTGAAGATATAGGCAGACATAATGCTGTGGACAAATTGATAGGTTTTTGTTTAAAAAATAACATATCGACTCATGATAAAATATTGCTGACAAGTGGTAGAGTATCCTCTGAAATACTTGCTAAAGTTGCCAAACTTGAAATTCCAATTTTGATCTCACGAGCAGCCCCGACAACTCTAAGCATTGAGTTGTCGCAAAAGTTAAACATTACCCTGATTGGCTTTGCTCGTGGAAACCGCTTTAATATTTACAGCAACTCTGAAAGGATACAATTTGACGGGAGGTGATTGCATATTTATACTGCCAAAAGCAACTAACTTACATTTTATCAGTAGTAGTCGGAACTGTGAAGAGTAAAGAGTAAAGAAAGTGGAATGTTTAAGGAGAAAACACGAGGTGTGAAGTTAGGAAGTGGGAAGTTGGAAGGGGGACCTTTAGTACTTGTTCTCATCTCCAACCTCCAACTTCCCACTTCCCACCTCCAACTAAGGAGGTATTTAAATGATTACCTATAAAGAAGATAATGCTTACCAACAATTGTTGTCTCCGGATCCGGTATCAACAATGTCACATC
>CAZIRG010000288.1:0-2295 GCA_964541505.1 uncultured Syntrophomonadaceae bacterium
TAATGTGCTACAGAATGTGCTACAGAAAAATATTTGGCATGACGAATTCATTTGTCCAATATGCCGTGACTATATTTACTTGGACTGGCCAGAAAGCGAAAAATCAATTTTACAGGAAATGACAAACAGTATGATATTACTACCTCAAAGATTAAGAGTAAAATGCTTGATGCATGGGGAGAAAGATCTACATTATTACATTCAATTGATAAAAATTTAAAAACAATGAAAGATATAGGCGGATTAAAAAGTGTAAAGACAGGATTGTATGAGGTAGTAAAATATCAAATAAAAGATGATGCTATTATTACTTTGTTTATAGCAACAATACTCGAATTAAAAGATAAATTATATTTATCAATAGATGAGATGACAAATAGCTTTACTTTGTTTCCCTTTGAATACGATTTAGATCTAGAAATCCTTCAACGTAGTGGACTTTTTAGTTTTGATAGATATTGAGTATATTAGCAGGAAACTAAAAAAATAGATTCTATTACTGAACATCGACTATGAAAGATTCAAAGTATTAGTGAGGAAGATTTAAATGGGGGGGAGTGTTTTAATGAGAGAAATTGAATATCTAAAAAGCTTAGTAAAAGAATTAACCTTACTTTCAAATGAAACAGAATGGGTAGAATTCAAAGTCAATATTAAAAATCCACAGCTGATAGGTGAATATATTTCAGCATTAAGTAATTCCGCTGCACTCGAAGGAAAAGAACATGCATATTTATTGTGGGGGATTAATGATGTTACTCATGAAATCGTAGGAACAAGTTTTGAGCCTAAAAAATTCAAAAAGGGTAACGAGGAATTTGAAAGCTGGCTCTATAGGCTAATTTCGCCGAAAATTAATTTTAGGTTTTATGAGATAGAGATAGCTTCAAAAAAAGTGGTTCTTTTAGAAATTGAAAAGGCCATCGAAAAACCTGTGCAATTTGCAGGTGTAGAATATATAAGAATAGGCTCATATAAAAAGCAACTTAAAGAGTTTCCAAGTAAAGAACGTGAACTTTGGAGACGATTTGAATTAACTTCCTATGAAGATAGAATTGCCAAGGCAAATATAGATGCAAGTGAACTGTTAAAATTAATAGATTATCCTTCTTATTTTGATTTGTTAGATATTCCACTTCCAGAAGAACGCAAAAAAATAATAGAGAAATTGGCGGAAGAAGAAATAATAATAAAAAATGATGCCGGCAGCTGGGATATAACCAATTTAGGAGCTATTTTGTTGGCGAAAGAGTTGTCAAAATTTAAATATTTGAAAAGAAAAGCAGTTAGAGTTATTCAGTATAAAGGAAACAGTAGGATTGAAACAATTAGAGAACAAGAGGTGGGAAGAGGTTACGCTGTAGGTTTTGAGGGGTTAATTAGCTATATCGATAATTTGCTGCCACGGAATGAAATAATAGGAAAAGCGCTAAGAAAAGAGAATCCTATTTATCCTCAGTTGGCAATAAGAGAGTTGGTTGCAAATGCAATTATTCATCAGGACTTTTCAATAAGAGGAACCGGCCCAATGATTGAAATATTTTCGGATAGGATGGAAATTACAAATCCAGGGAGACCTTTGATGGATAGTGAGCGTTTTCTTGATACTCCGCCAAAATCTCGTAATGAGGCACTAGCCTCATTCATGCGGAGGATGGGTATTTGCGAAGAACGTGGCAGTGGATTTGATAAGGTGGTATTTGAAACAGAGTTGTATCAATTACCAGCTCCAATTGTAGAAGTAACGAACGAACATACAAAAGTCATCTTGTTTGCATATAAGGATTTCAAAGAAATGAGTAAAGATGATAAAATAAGAGCTTGTTATTTACATGCATGTTTAAAATATGTAACAAGAGATTTTCTTACAAACACTTCTCTAAGAGAACGCTTTGGGTTGGATACGAAGAACGGTGCAACTACATCACGAATTATTAGAGACTCATTAGCCAAAGGAGTAATCAAATTAAAAAATCCCGATACCGCACCTAGGTATTACAAATATGTTCCATTTTGGAGTTGAGTTTAACTTGCTGGTAACTTGCAAAACAGGAAATTGTATCATCGCTGGCGGATGTGTTTAATCAACCTTTAGGTGATGGTGAAAAATGGGAAAATAGTGAGCGGACAGAGTTTGGAGGCGATTCTTTTGAGAAAAGTCTTAAGTGCTTTGATGATATTGGGAATCTTAGCAGTTTCTCTATTACTGCTAGGATGTATGCCTGAAGATAGAGCTCCGGGAAATAGGTGATGCTACACGGTTTTCAGTTCCAGCAAAACTGGTAGCTTATGCCG
>CAZIRG010000289.1:0-2284 GCA_964541505.1 uncultured Syntrophomonadaceae bacterium
CCTCTGTCATTATGATTCATCCAATCTACATGGGCTTTGTCATTATGAGCTACATCTTCATGCCATCTAGTCTCTCTACCAGCTGAATTTATAAAATGAATCCAGCTTCCCTCTACCCAAATATGACCTTCTTTGCCTAAACCAGCTAATAATTGTCGGGGTAAAATTCTTTCTGCTCCAGCAGAATCAGTATAATGAAGATATTCGCCTTCAATCCAAAGGTAACCAGGTGTCCCTGTTATTCCGGTAGGGGTGCCGGTCTGAGCCCTAACTGAACCTGCGCTATCAACATAACGCAATTCAGTTCCCTGAATCCAAATATACCCGGGGGTAGCCATAAGAACAAGTCAAAAAACTTAATTAATCAAACATATCCGTGCCTACTGGAATTTTCAAACGGTGCGGTGCCTTAAGAGGACCCTTAACAGTTAAACCACCTTCTTTTGTTTGAGCAACTGGTCCCACATTAAGGGGAGGGGGAACATTTCCTAAAGGAGGAGCTTGGGTTGGTTCAGTCCAATGACTTGCTTGTGCTTGAGAAGCCCAATTAAAGCCGAGTATTTTTCCAATAGCCAAAATCCCAGTGCCTACCAATATAAATTTTAGGAATTTTCTTCTGTTGGAATTCATCTTAGCTTTTCTCATTTTTTTCAGTTGATTCTGATTTAAAAGCCGCTTCTTTTTCTTCTTTAATTTTCTTTAATTCTTCCTCAACTTCCATTTTTCCTTTTCGAAACTCACCAGTAAACTTTCCTAAGCCCCGAGCCAATTCCACTACCTTTTTGCCGCCAAAAAGCACTATCACTACTACCACCAAAAGGATTATTATTTCAACAAGGCCAATCATTTTTATTTTTTATTTTTTATTTTTAGATTTCGACCTTTTCTCTGATTTTATTATAGCATATTTCTCTGATTTTATTATAGCATACCCTAAAAAATAAAGACCACATAGAGGAAGAGACATTATTATCATTGTTAGACCGCTGCCATCTGGTGTTATTATAGCAGAAAAAATCAAAAATAGCAAAACAGCATATCTCCAGTTGCTTTTCCAAAAATCTTTTTCCACTATTCCCAAAGAGCTCAACAAAAGCATAAAGATGGGCAGTAAAAACATTATGCCTGAAACTATCATAAGGCCCAAAACAAAAAAAATGAACTCGTTGACCGTAAAAAAGGGGGTTACTCCCAGCACTACCGGATAAATGTATAGTATTTTGAGAATAATGGGGATTAAAATAAAATAGGCAAAAAAGCAGCCGGCTAAAAATAAAAAGAAAGAAGGAATCACCACTTGAATGCTCTTTTTCTTTTCTGATGGCAAAAAAGCCGGAGAAAGATATTTAATCAATCGATAAAGAAAAAAAGGCAAGCCAACAATGAAACCCAAACTAAGGGAAATAATTAACTTAGTCAAGAAAGCAGCCAAAGGATTGAGAACAACCAATTCTACTCCGGCCGGCATTAAATCTTTTTGAATTTTTTCAAAAAACTGAGCTGAAATAGAATGAAGCGCGGGAAAAGGCAGAAAAAAATTCTTTCCCAAAAGCTCAACTTCTTTTAAACCAAAAGTAAAGAAGAAAAGCGAAAATAAAAGCCAAACTAAAAAGCAACTTAAAATACATCTTTTCAAATCTGCCAGCTCTTTGAAAAATTCCATTTTTTAATTATATCACAAAAAGCAAAATATAGAAATAACCCCTCCTGTTTTAAGAAACAACAGGAGGGGTTCGAAATGGGTTTTACCCCCTCTATCTTATCTACCCTGTAAAGGGATGGGTGTTTCTAGAGGCACCCCTTTCTCTGCTAGTAGTTTTGCTAGGGAATCTGGGACCTCATGGGCAAAGATGAGCGCCCTGATTGTGCCTGTCTCTTTATCATGAGCGACATACATAAATGGGGGTGAATAAAGTTTGAGTTCATTGTAAGGCAACGGAAGCAGTTCGGGGTACTTTTCGCCCAGTTCCTCTAAACCTTTAAGCTCATCAGGTGAAACTAGAAAAATACTATTGGAGGTTCTAATGTTCTCGATATGCCTTTCCACCCCTGTTACTAGAGGATACCCACCGAGAAGACTAATTCCTCGACCATCGAGCAATTGGCCTAATTCCATGTGGAAATCACGGGCTCCTGTTGGAACCAGTCCCTCGATAACCCATAAAGGCAGCTGTGCTTTCCACACCAAGGTTGGTTCTGGATATTGCTCAGAAGCTTTTTGCTGCCCGAAATACCAACCAACAAATCCAGCAGCGCAGACTAAGACTACTACCAGAAAAACAAT
>CAZIRG010000290.1:0-2282 GCA_964541505.1 uncultured Syntrophomonadaceae bacterium
CCACTATTATTGGCGAAGATATTATTACTCGCGACCTTACTGTTACTCGCGACCTCAAAGCCAAAACCGGCAGAACAGCTACTTTTGTTGTAGCAGCTTCAGACTCTTCCCCACAGAGTAAAGCCCAAGCTGATTTTGTTGCTGATGGCGTTGATGACCATTTAACCATACAAGCAGCTATTGATGCTCTACCTGCTGGTGGCGGGAAGGTTTTATTGATGGAGGGGACTTTTCACATTGATTTTGCCGTAGTAGGAAATCGATCACTTAGCATAAGAACGAATACACACCTCTCTGGTAGTGGCGAGGGTACAGTTTTGAGGGTGGTTGATAATGCTGAACCGGTAATAATTATGAATACTTTAGTGCTTTATGATAATGTTCATCTAACTAATTTCATACTTGACGGAAACAGAGTTAATCAGCCTCCAGGGTCACATCATGATGGTATCGTTCTAGGGAGTGGGACAAGTGGTTCTTTGGTTCAGGGAATGACAAGTAAGAACTTTGCAGGTGAAGGCATAGCAGGAGGTGGAAGAGATCACCGAATAATTGGTAACTTGCTCATCAATAATATGGGAGATGGCATTGGACCGAACTTTGGATCAAATTGGGTAATCGCAAACAATATAGTGCTTGACAGTCCCGGAGGAATTGACCTTTTTGACATGCATAATTCCTCTGTAATAGGAAATGTAGTGCGCCATACTGGCGCGACACCTGTAGGCATAGGACTTGACTTACATGGCGGTAGCACCTTTAACACTTTTCAGGGAAATGTGCTTTTGAATCTCGCATTTGGAGTAGACATTAGAAGCGATACCGGTGCTATTAACAACACATTTCAAAACAATATTATTAGAGATACGAGTAATGCTTTCAGAATTGGAGCTCCACACAACAAGATGAGTGGGAATACTATAGAAAATGTCGCTCATGGGTTTTGGATTCTGGGCGAAGCAAATTTTACTGAAATTAGTGGAAATTATATTATTAATACAACTGGTTTAGGAGTAAGGATTGATGGAGCTAATGACAATAAAGTCATTGGGAATAGATTTTTTGGCACTTTTCCGTGGGGGACTTTGCTTGTGCGGATGGATTCTACTCGCACGATTGTTGAGAATAATTTTTTAGACCGCGATCCACTGGCAGCTATACCGCCCGTAGGTATTAGTATTGCATCAACTGCTGTAGATACCTATGTTAGGAATAATCATGTGGCTAATGCTGCGACTACCCCTATATCCGATGCTGGAACGAATACTATAATTAAAAACAATCCAGGTCATGTTACTGAAAACACAGGTATAGCTACATTTTCAGGAACTGGAACTGCCACATCATTTACTATTGCCCATGGAATGGCTGGGGATTTAATCCCAACTGTAGTCGATCTTGAAGCTAAAAGCGCTGATGCCGCAGGGGATAAACATTGGAGCGCAGATGCCACTAACATCACAATAACTTTTGTTACAGCGCCCCCTGCTGGAACTAATAATGTAGTTATAAGCTGGGAGGCTAAAGTTAGATAAAGAAAAGAATGAAAAATAATAAAGAATTAATGAAACTTGTAGATTTTGTTAAAAAGAAATTTTCTTTTACCCCGTTGGAGATTACAAGAACAAGGAACGACAACAAAGAGAATAAATCTCTAACGGGGTTTAAGAGTTTTCTGACTGTTTTGGTTTGTTTTAGTATTGTTTTTGGTTTTTATGTTTTTCAGGCAAAGGCCAGTCCTTCTGCCAAAGTTCAATTCACTGCCAATACTGAAATTGCTTTAACAGGCTTACCAGTACCGCTTTATGTGCTTAAAAATTCAGAATGTGATTTATTAAAAGTCTCTGGCTCTATTTTAACTGTTGATATTCCTTGTGGAAGTAATTTTACCTTAGGCACAGCTACTCATAATGTTTTAGAGTTGACTCCTTTAGGGGGAACAGTTACCTTAACTTTTAGCAGCATTTATTTTTTAGAAGGCTATGTTAACCAATGGACAGCTAGTAGCTTAGTAGCTGATGCTCAAGCGAGTTTTTTGGTCGGTGTTCCTCAGCCAAACCGTTTTTATCTTGTAAAGGTTGATGGAGTTAACTATGGTTTTTTTCGCGCAGATAGTTTAGGATATGTGAGCTTTACTTATACTGGAGGTTTTTCTGAAAGAGTATTTAGTGTTGTTCTTAAAGGGGACCTGAACAATGATGGCGAGGTGAGTATCCCGGATGTTATTCTTTGTCTGCGTATGACTATTGATTTACCTGTTACTATTGAGGGCGAAACCCACT
>CAZIRG010000291.1:0-2277 GCA_964541505.1 uncultured Syntrophomonadaceae bacterium
AGAAACCTTGCTTTTGCCATGAAAGCAGAGCAGGAAGATATGCCGCAGATAGCGAGTTTGTTTCGTGCCGTGGCTGGAGCGGAGGCGGTACACGCCTTTAATCATCTCCGTCTGTTGGATGCTGTATCAGACACCCAGGATAATCTGGAGAGCGCTTTTGAGAAAGAGAAGTTGGCTGCCGAAATCTATCCTCGCTTTATCGAGGAGGCTGAGAAAGAGGGGAATAAAAGTATAGCAAAGATTTTCAGCTATTCCCGAGATGTTGAGGAAGGACACGCTAAGCTGTACGGAAAGGCACTTGCTCACCTGATGTCTGATGAAGAGGCTGACTATTATGTATGTGGCGTTTGCGGGTATATATCTGATGGTGTGCTTCCTGACAAGTGCCCGATTTGTGGTGTGTCTAAGGAGAAGTTCAGGAAGGTCGTTTAGGCGCTTTGTGCCTCGGTTTGACCAATTGGACAGGAGGCAAAACATTTAAAACAAAAATACTGGAATCCGATGGAGCCAGCCTGGTATAAGCGCCAGAAGTTTACGTCTCTTACCATCTTTTTTTGTTCTCCTACCGTGCCCTCAGCAAACTTGCTCCAAAAGCGGATGCTACTGCCAATCCCATAAGGCTGGCTATTTTTGAGGCATTTCATGTCATGGGTTTTCCCCTCTTCGTCCAACGCACCCACGGGACAACTGTCAACACATAGGTTGCAATTCTGGCAGAATTTCTCCGTGACAGGTGGGTCAGAAGATAGTTCTAAACTTGTCAACACGGCTGTAAAAACTACACGAGTACCTATTTCCGGGTGAATTACCAGGTTATGCCGTCCAAAATTGCCTAACCCGGCAGCGATGGCTGCATGGCGTAGGGAAACGTCTCCTATCGTTCCTTTAGTTTCGTAGCTCATCTTTAGAGGATAGGAAGGCGCTACCGACATGGCCTTGGTGTTAAACTCTCTTTCCAGGAAACGTGCCACTTTGTAGTTGCAGGAACGGGAAAATTCCATTATGTCCATGCGTCCGGACATTGCTATCTGCATATTTTGGCTTTCACAATTAGAAAGTTCCTTGTAGGCAAGAACTACTAGTGACTTGACTTTCGGGAAAATACTTTCCAGCGCCGGAGAGAGAGGACTCTTATACTCTTGCACAGAAGCTATACCTACATCATCTACCCCCAGACCTTTCACAAAGGTTTTGATTTTTTCCTCCTTCTTTTAATAAAAATTTGAGTGGAAACCCCTTTGGGTACTTTTAGATTTCGAGAACTTCCAAACTATTAAAAAAACTTTTGAGTCCTGCTATCTCTTTAGCGGTCAAGTTGTTTTTTAGGTTTTCGTTAAATTCCATAGCTACAGAAAGAATTTTTTCTGCCAGTGTTTTACCTTTTGCAGTTAAAAGAATGCGAAAAGCTCTCCTGTCAGCAGGATTTACAGTTCTTCTTACCAGCTGTTCTTTTTCCAGGCGATCTACCAGACCGGTGATAGCCGAACTGTCTATCTCAAGTAGTTCAGCAAGCTTTTTGACACTTAAGCCATCGTTTTCTAAAAGAGAGAAGAGGATAAAAGATTGTGCAACGGTTACGCCATGTTCTGAGTATTTAGCATTGTAATATTTTTGAATCTTTCTCGCAGTGGCGCCAAGTTGAAAGCAAAGAAAATTCGAAAAACTCTCCAAAATAAGAACACCTCTCAATAATTGATATCTAAACAGTTGACCTCTAAACAATCTATATGTATAGTAAAGCAGTTTGCTTGTTTTGTCAAGGGTTAGAGGCGAAAAGTTTTAAGGTAGGCAGGAGAAGAGATGTTAAGTGTAGAAGCTTAAGATGTTAGTAAGTAGCACGTAAATAAATAAAAGTAACATCAAGGGAGAGAATCATGCTGCAAGAAAGTGCTGAAAGTACTGCTTGCCGGGGAAAGGACGGGGCGTAATATAAGTATGAAAATTTCTGCAGGTGATAGCAATTGTTAACCTATATTATCAGAAGATGCGGACTAATGGTTTTCGTAGTAATAGGTGTATCCATCATTACTTTTTCGCTGCTGCATATTGTGCCGGGTGATCCGGCTGAAGTGATTGCTACTGAGCGCTATGGCGAAGAAAATACTGCTGAGATAATAGGGCATGTCAGAAAAGAGTTGGGGTTTGACCAGCCGGTTTATAGACAGTATTTTAGTTGGGTGCAGCGTGTTTTGCAGGGAGATTTAGGGTATTCTTATCGTACTGATCGTCCGGTTTTAGGTGAAATTTTGACTAGGTTGCCTGCCACGTTACAACTTG
>CAZIRG010000292.1:0-2277 GCA_964541505.1 uncultured Syntrophomonadaceae bacterium
CCAGAAAAACAGCATGTAGCTCTAAAAAAGTTGTCAAGTGGACAGAAACAGAAGCTAGGAATAATACTTGCTTTCATAAATGACCCTAAAATTGCGATTTTAGATGAGCCTAGTTCGGGATTAGATGTTCAATCAAAGCTACTTTTGTGGGATTTTTTAGGAGAACAACGAAAGAAAGGTAAAACAGTAATAATTGCTACCCACAATATGCATGAAGCAGAAACTTTATGTGATAGGATAGCAGTGATAGATGAAGGAAAGATATTAGAGATTAACACTCCAAAAAACTTGATTGCTAAATATCGTGAAATATGTGTGTCGTCTCAAACAAGTGAGTCAATACGAAACCTAGAAGATGTCTTTGTCTATCTCACAGGGAGGGGGCTAAGGGATTAGTATGATAAGTTCAATCATTATTCAGGCTTCAGCAGAGCTAAAAATTTACTTTAGAGATAAAGTGCAGGTTTTTTTTGGTTTCTTTTTCCCCGTGTTTATACTGATTTTATTTGCTTCTATATTCTCTGGTACTAAAGTAGAAGGTATCCCTTATATTGATTATATAATGCCAGGAATGTTTGCCGTAACCATTATGACTACTTCTTTTTTTACTGTGGGTGCCACTATAGCGAGTTATAAAGAGAATTTAATTATGAAAAAACTCAGAGCAACACCAATGAAATTAAGCAACTTTCTTTTGGCAGTTGTTTTTTCAAGGGTATTTCTCCTAGTATTGCAAACTTCAATTATGTGGATGGTAGCTGCTTTGTTTTTTGAAGCCGATTTTAGGGGCAATGTGATTGTATTTGCATATACATTTATACTGTCCAGCATATTATTTTTAACTTTAGGTTTTACGATTGCAAGTTTGGTTAAAACGTTTAATGCTGCGATTGCAGTAGCAAATTTTTTGTATCTTGGTTTAGTATTCGTTTCGGCAGCTTTTTTCCCAATAACAAGGTTTCCGCTTACCGTACAACACATAATAAGAGCTTTCCCTTTAATACATATTGTTGAACCTCTCCGGAAGATATGGCTTGATGGAACATGGATGCCATTTAGTGCGCTGAATTTGATAATTATATTTATTTGGCTAGTTGCTGGATTTGCAATATCTGTACTAAAATTCAAATGGGAATAAATAAAAAAACAAAAGTTATTTTGCAGCCATTCGGCTATAGAATTTACCTCATTTTTAGAAAAATAGAAAGGTGATGAAAATATGCAGAAGTCTGGTTATATACCCAATAAGCCAAAATTGAAGAATTACTTTAATTGGATTCCAATGGGGGATGATGTAGTTCAAGTTAGAAGTCTGGAAAGTATATTTATAATGAAAGGTAAATCTGTAGTAGAGTTAATGCCGCACTTAATACCTTTACTTGATGGTAGTAATACGACTGATGAAATTACTGAAAAACTTCCAGAGGTAGATTCGGGAGTTATTAAAGCAGCTATCCTAAAACTTACCCGGCATTTCATGATCGAAGATGCAGAGAAAAAGGAACAATATGACTTAAAGAAAGAAGAAAATGATATTGCATTAAAGCAACTTGAATTTTTCTCACATTTCTCAGATAGACAATTGCCAAATGGAGAAATTGTGGACAAGTATAAAATTTTAAAAAATCTTAAGGATTCAAAATGTTTGCTTGTTGGATTGGGAAATTTAGGTATAAATATATTGAACTCGTTGGCGTACTCAAATGTTGCCGAGTTATATGTTTATGATTATAGAAAAGTGTCGAGCAATGATGTTGGTATGATTTACAAACGGGAAAATATCGGAGAGGACAGAATTAAAATAGCAGAATCTGTTGTAAAGATCGCCAATAGACACCTTGATTTATTTGCTTGCGATATAAACAACAATTCTAACAGTGAATTGGAAAAGCTAATAAGTACTGTTGATTTCGTTATTTTGGCTACTGATTTGCCAATTAAATCTTTTTACAATAGTGTAAACCAATTGTGTCTAAAATATAAAAAGCCGTGGATAAGTGCTAGGGTTGGCGAAATAGAAATGGAAATAGGACCGTTGGTAGTTCCGTATCAGACACCTTGCTTTGATTGCTACACATCTAGAGTAAATGGAAATATAAGTTTTTATAATGAAAACTTAGTATTTGAGGATTATAAGGAAAAAAATATAGATCGAATATATAGTATTTCCATCGAACCTGTATATTCTATTGTCTCAAATATGCTTGTCCTAGAAGTCATTAAGTATCTCAGCAGCATATTGTATCCGATATGCACTTCAAGGGTATTAAGTTATAA
>CAZIRG010000293.1:0-2262 GCA_964541505.1 uncultured Syntrophomonadaceae bacterium
CCACAGCTCGTCTTACAGTTACTGGGTTAAACGTAGCGGGTTAAATAGCTTAAATACTTCGTAGCTACTCTTCCAAAAGGCAACCAGCTTGCTGGTTGCCTTTTTCTAAGGAGCTTGTCCAACATGTCAGATTTCTTTACACTCCAAGAGCAGAGCGAAAAAGTCATTGCTAGTATCCAAAAAAATATTATCGACTATGCCATTGAACAACTAGCTACTCCCCTGACAGAACTAAGCCACCTGCTGGAGACACTGTTAGCATACCTGCCAGCAAAAAAGCAGCGGCAGCTGGTAGAAATTTTAGAGCATTTAAATATTGCCTTGGAAAATAAAGACTACCTGTTTTTATACGACCTGCTACAGTATGAACTCTTGCCCCTGCTGGCAGTAAAACCGGAAAGGATTTAAAACATGCGCCTCTACAACCAGAACAGCAAGTTTTTAAAAGAAAACGCCCCGGAACTCTATAAAGACATTATTGTTGCCGAACCACTTTTCCCGCTACAGCTAGAAGCTGTAGACGGGCAGGAAAACTACTGCCTGCAGTCCGACCAAGCACGCTGTTTCCTGCACAGCCTTTATGACGTTGATCACGAAATGAGACTCATGTTTCAAAAAACACCAGCAGATACCAAGATGATTATCCTCTTTGGCCCGGGCTATGGGCATGCCCTAGATTATATTACCACCCATTTCACGGCAGTTGAACGCCTAGTTATTATTGAGCCTTCCTTGCAGGTATTTAAAAACCTGCTGTCTACACTAGATTTAGCAGGCTTTCTGTCTAAAATAAACAAAGTCACCCTGCTGGTAAACAAAAACAAACAAGAAACAGAAGCTATCCTAGAATCGCTTTTGCTGGAAAATAAAGAACTTATTTTCTCATTCGTTTATAACATTTCTTACCGCACCCTTTTCCAGGAATACTTTACTACGGTACATACAGCCCTGCTAGAAGCCCTGCGCCGCTTCCATGTCAATCTCGGCACCTCTTTGGTTAGCAGTACGAAGTGGTTAGAAAATATGCTCAAAAACCTCGGGCAAGACAGTATCCCTTTAGAAACCATCGCCCCCTATTTTAAAGGTCGTACTGGCCTCATTGTTGCCGCCGGTCCCTCGCTTAACAAGAACATCTCCCTGCTACCAAAAGTAAAAGAAAAAGCAATAGTCCTGGCAGTCGGCACAGCAATCCGGGTGCTGGATAAAAATGCTATTAGCCCCCATTTTCGTACTGCCATGGATGGTAGCGAAGAAGAAAAAACAACTATCTTTGACCATGTCGATACATCTACCGTCCCGTTGATTTATGGGGCCAAGCTTTACCACGAGATATTACCGGCCTACTTAGGTCCCAAGGTGCTCATGCTGGTAAGTTTAGACAATATCTTTCGTTATCTTTATCAAAAAGCGACGCTTGATTATTTGAGCATCAACAGTGAATTTTCCATCGCCACCACCACCATCGACCTCCTCTGCCGGGCTGGCTGCAGTAAAATCATTCTCGTCGGGCAAGACCTCTGCTATACAGCTGGCGAATTGTACGCTAAAGGAGCAAGAGAAGTAGAGAAGATTGATTTTGCCGTTGCTAATTACCCAAAAACCAAGGATATTTACGGTCAGGAAGTATATACCACCAAACCCTTCCTGGGTATGCGAGATTCTATCGCCCGCTATGCAGAAAGATACCCGCAGGTAGAATTTATCAACGCTACCGAGGGCGGCTTACCCATAAAAAATTTACAAAATAAAACGCTCGCCGCCGTGCTGGCAGAAGACCTAGCAACAGCAGAGCCTATCCCGGCGATGCCGGAATTGTGGACGGGAGAAAATACAAACAAAACAGAGTACCGCCAGAAGATACAGCAAGCCATGACCATGATGAGCGAGGAACTGGCGGATGTTGCCAGCATTAATCTCAAAAGAGAAAAATTACTACGAAAAGTAAAAAAATACAAGGAAAGAAAATTAAAACCCACGCGTATTCTAAAAGAACTACGCTATGCCGAAAGCCTAGAAAAAGAAATGCAAACCATTGATGTTTACCAACAAGTAATTGCCACAGAAATGAAAGAAGCTTTTACGGCCTTTGAAATAAGCTTTGCTTACAATGGCCAGGACAAAGAAAAAAAAGCCGACTCCCTGGCAAAACTGCTCGGCGGCAAAACCGTAGAAATCAAAAGATATATCATGCTACTACAAAAACACCTAGAAGCGACAGTGACACCGGGGACGGTTCTTTAAGGGATCAATCGGAAGTTTTGC
>CAZIRG010000294.1:0-2222 GCA_964541505.1 uncultured Syntrophomonadaceae bacterium
CGCCAGTATACATAGCAGAATCTTTTTTCTCTCCCCTAACCACAACACTTCCCCCCGGCTTTTCTAGGTACAAATCTGCCCCTCCCAAACTCTTAACCAACGTCAACCACATAATCCTTATCTCTAACCGCCAGGAGCGATTATCTAGGTAGTACTTATCCAGCTCTACCTTGCGCTCCAAGGAAATAGTTTCTCGCCCATTAACCTGTGCCAAACATCAATTAACCGCCCCTGCTTGCCACCCAAGACTCTTCTTACCGCCCCCGATGACACTTATCCCCGAAACTGTTCAGATGACACAGAATCCCCTTGTGTCCCAAACATAAAAATTGCAACATCTTGCCTAGCTGTGATATAATAAATTCAAGAAGGTGATACTAATTGACTGAGCAACAAAATCAGCAACATGACAAAGGATACAAGCAACTACTAGCCAATACCAAAACATTCTTACAGCTAATTCAAACCTTCGTCAAAGAAGACTGGGTAAATGACATAAATGAAAAAGATTTAATAAAAGTAGATAAATCTTATATTTTACCAGACTTCGAATCCAAAGAAGCCGACCTAGTCTACCGCCTGAAAACCAATGACAAAGACATCATTTTCTACTTTTTACTGGAGTTGCAATCCACGGTAGACTACCTGATGCCCTACCGATTACTGTTATACATGGTGGAAATATGGCGAGATATATTTAACAACACACCGAAAAAAGAACGAGAAAGAAAAAGCTTTCGTTTGCCAGCCATAATACCTGCTGTACTCTACAACGGTGCCAACAACTGGACAGCGGTATTAAATTTTAAAGAAATGCAAACCAATTACCAGCAGTTTGAAAAACACCTCTTAAACTTCCAATATATTCTGTTTGACGTAAATCGCTACAGTGAAAAAGAGCTACACCAAGCATCTAATCTAATATCTACTATCTTTACCTTGGACCAGAAAATCAAACAACCACAAGAAATAACAGAAAAGCTACACCTGACCGCTAGTGTATTAAAAAACATGAACTCAGACGAATTCAAACAGTTTATTACCTGGTTTAAAAACGTGCTAAAGCTAAGGATGCCTGAAACATTACAAGAAAAACTGGAACAGAACCTAGACCAAATCAACCCTCGGGAGGTGGAAGAAATGATTTACAACATAGAAACATCCTTGGAAGAAATGCAAGAAAAAGCTTTAAAACAAGGCGAACTAAAAGGCGAACTAAGAGGCTTGGAAAAAGGTAAATCAGAAGTTGCCAGAGAATTGATACTGATGCACCTAGATGTTGAACAAATCATAAAAGCTACCGGCCTTTCCAGAGAAAAAATAGCGCAGTTGCGCAAAGAACTAGTACACTAAACAAAAAGAAGATTCCCTTACTTTCAGCATTAAACAGAAGTAATACCTTCTGTTTAATGCTGGTTTTTTTAGCTTTGAAAATGTCAAGCAAAACGTCCCCTTTCCCCTGTCACCGGGAATAGTACTTTTGCCCCTCAAAGTGCGCCAACCCCACATCGCCGGAGACACCACGCTAGGCTATATCAATGTCCTGCAAATCGAAAAAATCCTGCCAGAAGCCGAAGCTTCTTCATCTACCCCTTACCGCAGCAGCACTCTGTTAAAAGGAGGGGTGACCCCCTCCCCTGCCTCCCTTTTTTTAAAAACCTAGTCTTATAGTCCGCACCTAATTAAGTAAGGTGTCCCTGGAATTATTCCCGGGTGGATGAGTTGTTCTAACAATATTTAGACGCATTACCTTCCATAGAAGTTTTGCCAGTTTTTTATCAACACTTCTCCCCCCAGAGATTTAATATACATAATCACCCGGTCATAACATTTTTCACACAAGCATACCTCATGATATTCTTCGTCCTTCGATGATGAATATCCCCATGTAGCAGAAAGTTCAGCATATTCATAGTCATCAAGTTCTGTTTTAGTAGATTTACCGCATATATCACAAATTATATCAACCACATCTTCTTTTTCAATTTTTCCCATGACCTTCATGCCACTGCCACCTCCATTCTCCTAATTAAAGCTATTGACTATTGTGTTCAGATTCTTTGCCAATAGTATTTTAGCACACCACTAGCAGCAAAACAATATAGACTATAGCTGCTCATCAATTTAAAGTGCTAACAATGTATGACTCCGAATACGGTGGATATATGATATCCCCGGAATTAGTAAAATTAAGACGACCGTGTCAAAAAAGAACCGTCCCC
>CAZIRG010000295.1:0-2221 GCA_964541505.1 uncultured Syntrophomonadaceae bacterium
TGCCATAAAGCTTGCACTGCCAAACTCTGCACTAAAATATCTCTTAGTTCTTCGTCATAAAAGCAAGGGATTCCCTGGTTATCAAAAACCTGTAGTCCAATAGTCACAGGTCCGCTTACTTGACCTTTTACAAACTTAATTTTAGAAGGAGAATCATTAATTAAGTAATTTTTAAAAACATAAAAACCCTTCGCAGTGTCTTTAGAAAAAAGAAAACTTGAAAAATCCTTACTGTCACCTTGGATTATTTTTGAAGCTGCCTCGCAAAAAAAACTAACCCGCTCAATCCAGTCTTCCCGATCATTATTAAAAAAATACTTTTTGCCTTGCAAACTAACGAGACCGAATTTAATCAAAGGAGATAAGTATTGCTCTACAAAGCCTTCTTCTCCCCCTAGTTGGGGAAGTTGTGGCCAGTGCGGTATTTCAGGCAAATAATTAAAAACAAACTCTACAGCCTTTTTGGTTTCCACAAAAGGCAAACTACCTATGCCAGTAGTTAAACCCCATGGTTTTGGCATACGATCACACTCCTTGTTCCTCTAGAATTGAGTTAAAATCATGCTGTTTTTTTTCATACAATAGCCCATACTCCACGCTATCTACCAAGGCAATCCAACTAGCTTCAATTATGTTGGCCGAAACTCCAATAGTACTCCAACTTTTTGTTTGATCACGAGATTCAATCAAAACTCTGACCAAAGCTCCTGTACCATCTTTGCCATCCAGCACGCGTACCTTAAAATCCACCAGCTTTATTTTCTGTAATGCCGGGTAGACTTGTTCAAGGGCTTTTCGCAAAGCATGATCTAGAGCGTTAACAGGACCATTACCTTCAGCTGCAGTTAAAAATATCTGATTAGCCACCCGTATTTTTACAGTAGCTTCCGTGATTACATTGTTAAAGGTGCGCCTTTCTGTAATTACTCTAAAACCTTCTAGAGCAAACAACGGGTTATACAGTTTTAAAGTTTTCCAAACCAAGAGTTCAAAAGAAGCATCAGCTCCTTCAAATTGATAACCTTTATATTCCAGTTGTTTAACTTTCTCTACAAGCTCTTTTACTTCTGGCAAATCTTTATCCAAGTTAATATTATAAGAGCGTAGCTTGTGAAAAACATTGCTCTTTCCGGATAGTTCCGAAATTAATATCCTGCGCCTATTCCCCAAGTAGTCAGGCTCTACATGCTCATAAGTAGACGCATTTTTTAAAACAGCATCAACATGCACCCCACCCTTATGAGCAAAGGCATTTTTCCCAACATAAGGAAGGTTATGCCCATGCTTTAAGTTAGCTATCTCGGCAACAAACCTAGAAAGCTTTGTTAAATTTTTAAGTGTTTCCATATCAACACAGTCAATACCGAGTTTAAGTTTTAAACTAGGTATAATTGTGCATAAATCAGCATTTCCGCAGCGCTCTCCGTAGCCATTTATAGTACCTTGTATTTGGATAAAATTCATCTCTGCCGCAATGAGGGAATTAGCAACAGCTACACCACTGTCATTGTGGGGATGCAATCCCAAAGGAGTTCCAATTACTTTTTTGACCTCCAAAATAGTTTGCTGTAACTCTGATGGGAGAACACCTCCATTGGTATCACATAAGACAATTTTATCAGCGCCACCTCTTTGGGCAGCTCTTAAAGTTTCTAACGCATAGCTAGGATTACTGCGATAGCCGTCAAAAAAATGTTCGGCATCATAAATTACTTCCCGAGCATACATTTTCAGATAGTGGACACTATCTTCAATCATAGATAAGTTTTCATCTAACGTAGTTTGAATAGCCTCAATAACATGTAAATCCCATGACTTTCCAAATATTGTTATAGTTTTTGTGCCAGTCTCTAGTAAACAGCGAAGATTATAATCCTTTTCCGGCAAAGTTAAAGGCTTTCTAGTACTACCAAAAGCAACCATAATGCTCTTCTTGAGTCCTAAATCTTTTGCTTTTTTAAAAAAATCCATATCCTTTGGATTTGAACCAGGCCAGCCACCTTCTATATAAGTTAGACCAAACTCGTCCAACTTTCTGGCAATTTTTAATTTATCATTGACAGAAAATGAGATGCCTTCAGCCTGAGACCCATCTCGCAACGTAGTATCATAAATTTCTATTTTTTTCTGCATACTCTCTCTCCTGCTCTTAAAAAAAAATAAACTTGCAACATTATACTACAAGTATGTTGTAAGTGTCTATACTACAAAAAGCAATTGT
>CAZIRG010000296.1:0-2214 GCA_964541505.1 uncultured Syntrophomonadaceae bacterium
TTGCTGATGAGCAGCTTTTACGAGAAAGGTTAGTTTTTCCTGATAATACAGGTATGGTTCAACCCCAAAAAGGTCAATTAGTGCTCTAATGGGGCGGTGACAGTGCTTGTTAATGCAGTCATGTTTTGAATTTGATTTAAATCTGGGCGATTAGTGGATAATAGAGTAAATACAAGGGTTATCTATGATATTTACGCTTATTTTCTTAAAATATCTTGCAATTTCTTCGATTTTCAGGTATAATAGGAGATAGAGAGCTTACCAATTATACTAAATTATCGGAGGTTATCCAAAATGTTTAAAGAAAACCCGAATACCGGACAGGTGAGTATGTTTGACCCTTATTACGCTTATCCTGAATATGTCAAGAATATATTACACAGAAGCTGGGCTCCCCATTTCAGGGATTATGTATTTAACAAGATTAACGAGCATCGTTTTGCAGTATTGTATAGCAGCAAAGCCAGTCGCCCTAATACTCCAGTGAATATCCTTGTGGGACTGCTTTTCCTAAAAGAGCTAAATGGGTGGACAGACGAAGAAGTGATTGCTGCGTTTTACCTTGATTCCCGTGTTCAGTTTGCTTTAAGAATTACTGATTTTGAAGAAGAACGCGTCTGTATTAATACCATCACCAACTTCCGCAACCGTCTTTATAACTATGAATCGCAAACCAACGAAGACCTACTGCAACAAGAAGTTGATAGCCTGACAGCAGAACTAATCAAGGTGTCTGGAATGGACACCTCAAAAGCTCGCCAGGACTCTCTGATGATCAGTGCTAACTGCAAGAAGATGAGTAGGCTAGGAATTATCTATACCGTTAACACCAATATAATCAAGCTTCTTTTACAAGCGGATACTGCTTTGCTGCCTGCATCCTGCCAGCATTATCTGGAAGAAAAAGATAAAAGCAACCAACTTTACCGTTTAAAAAAAGAAAATCTAAAGTGTAAAATAGAACAACTTTTAGGTGAGTCACTTGATCTTTTAGACGCTGTGCCTGAAAAGTTGCAAACTACCCAAGCTTTTCAAAATCTGATTCGCTTATTGGACGAACAGACCAGGAAAACCAACGAAGGTGTTGTTCCCAGGGAGAATAAAGAGATATCACCTTCCAGCCTACAAAATCCGTCAGAACCAGATGCTACTTATCGTAAAAAAAACAGTAAGACAAATGTCGGTTATGTTCTCAACGTAGTCGAAGCTCGTGATGAAGAAGAAAAAATAAGTATGATTATTCATCACGAGGAACAACAAAATATAACAAGTGACGTAGAGTTAGGTCAAAATGCTCTTGATGCACCACTTACAGGGGTCAAAGAACTTAGCAATGATGGCGCTTACTACTCAGCAGAAACGTTAGAAAAAGCTACTGAGCGTGAAATTGAAATCAGCTTTTCTGCTTTAACTGGTCGTAAGGTAGAAGGTGATATATTAGGTGTGAATGAGTTTGTTATTGACCCTGCCACCCATGTTATTAGCCTGTGCCCAGCCATACAAAAGCCAGTTTTTTCAGCTTATAACGTTGAGAAGGAACTTTATCATGCCAAGTTTGCTAAAGAGACCTGTGCCGTTTGTACTCTTTTTCCTGTTTGTCCTGTCAATGAACAGGTAAGATTTAACTCTTTAAGATTTACGGAAAAGAAATTACAAGCTGATATTTGGCGCAGCAAAATAGGTAGTGAGAAACATAAAGCCTTAAGCAATTTTCGAGCAGGTGTAGAAGGAATTCCCTCAGTACTCAGAAGGTTTTATCGGGTAGATAATATTCCTGTCCGGGGGCTATTGCGCAGAGGGGTTTGGATTCACAGTAAAATCATGGCTTATAATTTTAAATCCCTCTTCACCTACTGCAAGAAAAAAACAGCAACCTTTTCTTTAGCCACACACCAGAAACTCGTGACTGGCAGTGGATGATAATCTCAGTAGTGTCCAAAAGTGCCTAAAAGCAAGCTATAGGTCTCTGATTTTGATATGACAGCATATCAAAATCAGAGATACCCGTTCTCTCAGAATGTGAAAAACCAACTTTACTTACAAGGAAATCCAAGAAAATCTCTAATTCCATCAATTTTTGTGCGATCTTTGTGGTAATTTTTTGCCATAATGGAGCGATACGTAGCTGTAAAAGCTAGTTTTTGGGGTTGAACCATGTATTAATTCACCAACTGGAGATGAAAACAGTAAACCGTATCTATCAGAAAGTATCAA
>CAZIRG010000297.1:0-2205 GCA_964541505.1 uncultured Syntrophomonadaceae bacterium
AGGTTTTATTATTCTTTTTATTTCTTCCTGTCTTTTTGAACTGCTGGAAATGATGGCGTACATATGATCCGCCCTTTCTTTTTTGTATTAAAAAAGCCCCCTTGTGGAAGCAAAAAAATCTAATCTAAAGTTGACTAACCTACGCAATTACCACAGCTCATGATGTGTATATAAGGTGACCGGAATACCAGTAAGCTTAACGTCAAATTTTAGGGAAGGTTCTACTTTTGATTTTGCACTATGTATTCTTAGAGAAATCCCCCAGCCTTGATTACACGCCACAAGTATGGTAGTCCCAGAGTTAGGTTTGAATCTAATATCTAAAAACCTGCTCGGCATTTTGAGTTGTTGGATTCTTGTTTCTGGGCGAACTGTTCCAGCTTTTCTATTAAGAGTTCCATCTAGATTAAAGGCTTGAATATGGGTGACTTTTTTTTGAGTGTCAGCGATTATTTTATAAAAATCATTGGAACCCAAAAGATATCTTAATAGTCTCCTTGGTATTTCTTTAGGATTTTTGGCATCTAATTTTGTTAGTTCGTTGACAAATGCTTTTAAAAGAGGAATATAAAATTTTTCTTCCTTATTATCAATATCTCTCCAAAAAAATCCTTTGTTTCTCATTGTTTTTAACTTGTTGAAAAGCGGAGTAATAGAAGTAAAATAATTTTCTGAGCAAGGTCTTCCAAACCATTGTTTGCCAAAATTTATACTTGGAGAAAGACGGCTATGT
The DNA here is from genome assembly GCA_964541505.1 of uncultured Syntrophomonadaceae bacterium. GTDB lineage: Bacteria > Bacillota > Dethiobacteria > PWVN01 > PWVN01 > CAZLTH01. Next base: position 734 of record CAZIRG010000297.1, read on the forward strand.
TTTACAGCATAATGATTGTGCTTACAACTTAAGCCAAGCTCCCAGTTGTTCTGCCTTCGTATACATAAGACATCTCTCACATCTCCATCAATTCCCCTTGAGTCTTTTTGAATTGATAATAGGAGGGGAATATTGGTCAAAGGATTTTGAAGTTGTGGTTCTAATCTAAGAATAAGTCTTATAGCCGCACTTGCAGCTAACCTCATCTTTTTTTGTGTCTTGCCTTGAGAGTTAATAAAAGAATCTTTTGCTACCTCAAATGTTCTTGTTTCTTGAATTAACACTTTCTGACTATCTGAGAGGTGCTTGTATAATGACTTTAAACAAGCATATTCAAATGCTTTTCCTTGAATTGTTTGTGTTGCTATGTTGATACACCTGCTTTTCTTTCAGACTTAAGCCCGAATGGCTGGGTAGGGGTAATTAATATTGGCAAGACTTGTGTTTAGCAGGTTTTTAATTTCTATGGCAACAGCTTCTGCAAGCTTAACAGGTACAGCATTACCAATCTGTTTATATTTAGAAGTCAAACCTCCTGAGAACTGCATTTTTCTCGGAAAAGTTTGAACCCTAGCCGCTTCCTGCCAACTAAACCTTCTCGTAATACCACTATCCCCAAATTTCCAGCTATCCTTCCCTAACTTTTTCATATTAGGAGACGAGGGATGCAAGGCAACTTGCTTGCTCATAGCAGGGATTGTGTAGGACACATCGTCCCACCCTCTTTTTCTGTTACGACTCATATATCTGGGAGAGAAGGCAGCTTTACAAATATCGTTTTGATCAGGTTCAGGTATATCTTTTAACGCTTCTCTCATAGTGATTCTTTTTTTAAAAGGATTTGAGAGGTTAAATTCCTTTATTCCTAAATCTTTTCTAACGCCTACCATAATTACCCTCCATCTATCCTGTGGAACACCGTAGTCAGCAGCATTTACAAGACTAGGGAATACAACATATCCTTTTTCACTAAAATCTTCTATTATCGCTTCTATAACAGCACCACTACCAAGTGTTAATATGCCTTTCACGTTCTCCGCTACAAACGCATATGGTTGTTTTTCTTCCACTAACTTAACAAAATATCTATATAGGACATTTCTCTTATCATCTATTTTCCTCGGACCAGCTAAACTGAACCCTTGGCAAGGAAACCCTCCTGAAATAATATCAGAGTCCGGGATAGTATTAAAGTCAATTTTTGAAATATCTCCGCATACTACTTCAGCACCGCTCCACATCTTGTGAGTTTCGCAAGCATCTTTATCGATATCATTCGCCCAAATAGTTTTAAATCCTTTGTTTTCAAAACCCATATCCAATCCACCTGCACCTGCAAATAGGGAAACCATTGTATAGGTGTTTCTTTTTTTCTGCTTGAAATTTATTATTTTCATTTTCTACCGCTAGGGTTACTGCCATCACACTGCTTGCTTGCACACGTAGTACAGACAAGGGTAATTAGCTTTTAC
>CAZIRG010000298.1:0-2201 GCA_964541505.1 uncultured Syntrophomonadaceae bacterium
TATTTTCTTCAAATGCATCGCTTTTGCTAGGTAAACAAAAGGTGTATCAGCCGCTGCCACAATCCATTTAAGAAAATAAGTTGTCAGCAGTATCGACCAGAAAACCTCCGCTTCAAACACTCCCAAGAAAGCGATAACACAAAATATTACACTGTCAATCAATTGGCTTACCATCGTGCTGAGATTATTTCTGATCCAGAGTTGCTTTTCTCCCGGGAATATTTTTTTCCACAGCGCAAAGGCCCAGATATCATGCATTTGACTCAGCAGGTAGGCGATTAAACTGGCCACTGCTATCCGTGGCAGAAGAAGAAAGATAGTCTCTAGTGATCCCTGCACAAAATCAGAAGGATGAGGGATAAAAGCCACACTGATTTGCATGATTAGCACTGTGGCTACTAACGCAAAAAAGCCGATCCAGACTGCTTTCCGGGCAGCCTTTTTACCGTAAAGTTCGTTTAAAATATCGGTGACCAAGAAAGATGTACCGTAGATAATATTACCCAATGTAGCAACAAATCCAAAGAGCTCTACCGTCTTTAGCACTTGGATACTGGCCAGAATCATTGCCACACCGATCCAAGCATACAGCCCTTCTTTCTCAAAAAACTTAAATGCAAGTAACACCGCCCCAAAATTCACTAACATAAGAAAAACCCACAACAGCTCATTCGACATGCCCTTTAATACGCACAAAATATCTCTCTCCTTTAGTTTTGATAACGCAGGATTTTGCGAACTGCGCAATGTTAACTGGAACAAGTTAGTCTGTCAAACCCTATTGTTCTGTAGTAACTTAACATCTTCTTCTTCCCTGGCCGCCATAACCCTGCAAAAGATCAAAAAAAATCAAACAACAAGCAGGGCATAGAATATTTATGGTGAAAATATTTGGTGAAAGTAGTCCAGATAAGTGGTACAATACATATCAAGTAGTGGTCTCTTTTTTTAAATTCATTCAAACTCCGCATGATCTTTATTGCTCGATGCGATATGAGAAAGAGTCATATTGCTGTACAGCAGACCAAAACATGAAAGGAGGAGTTGTGTCAAAAAATTGATAGCCGTTAATTAATCATTTCGAGATTGCTTATTAAGAAAGGAGTTGATCAAAGTGGAAAACATAATTGCTATATTGCCCACAGTGAGCTACGTTCTCTTTGCACTAGCTGCCATAATAGTTGTCTGTGCTATAGTAGCTATCCTTAAAAAAGTCTTTAAACTTGGGATAGTATTAGTCGTTATAGCTTTAATCATAACCATTGGAGGATATGGTTTAAATATACTCCCTCAACAAATTGGGGTTAGGGTAGAAGAAGGAACATTAATAATAGATGCTGGATTTGCGCAGCACAACATAGAACTGGTAGATATAGTAGAAATAAGGGTAGCTCCGGCCGGAACAGGAATGGTTAGTGTTGAGATAGACAGGAAGCAAGGAGGCGAAATCATCACAACCACGCAAACAATGCCTCAAATCCTCTACGAGCAAGCAAGAGAGGCTCTAAAACCAGTACTGGAAAAAGGTAATCTGCAGATAGAAATAATCGAGAACTTCTGACGATTTGTAGCAAGCGGGGGCGCTTCTTGCTTCCCTTAACCGTCCTCGCTTGCTCTGTGCCGCTAGACATGTCTTTTCTGAGATGGATACTCTGAACCTAATTCTACCCTTTCCGGTTTTTTCCTTCTCCTTATTCCTCTGCTTTAACCCCCTTATTTCATCCATATTATAAACACAATTGCTATCTTTTAGCAAGGGAAACCGGGAACCTAGGGGGGTTGTTTCTCTTTTACCCGTTTCTCTCCATCTAGGCAGGATTTGGATAGTGTTACGTCAAAGTAACCTATAGCCATGAAAAATAAAGGAGAGGGAGTTTGCATGCAGAATTTCAATGGAAAAGTGAACTTTATCTGGAAAATAGCAGAGCTATTAAGAGGCCTGTATAAACCCGAAAAATATGGCGATGTTATTTTACCAATGGTGGTATTAAGACGTTTTGATTGTTTACTTGCCAGCACTAAAAAAATAGTATTAGAAAAAGCTAAAACCGTTGATATTGAAATGCTGTTAAATAAAACTGCCGGCTATCGTTTTTCTAATAAATCAGAATTTGATTTCAGAAAACTACCTGATGACCCGGACAATATAAAGGTAACTACTCAGGTGTCTAATTTTTGGAGGTATTTAGGATTTTTTTAAA
>CAZIRG010000299.1:0-2190 GCA_964541505.1 uncultured Syntrophomonadaceae bacterium
TTTTGTGTACATGGATACCTATACTTTGAAACGTGCCGCCCAAAACTATTTTATACCCATCTACATGATGTGTCTGTCTTTCTATATTTATCCATTCAACAATCTTTGTCGATAAATGATTTATCCATTCGGTTGCTTTGGCTTCCCCGAATTTAGATGCCATTGTTTGTCTCATCTGTTCTAACTGTTCTTCTCTATTAGGGGCTGCATAAAAAATTCTCATAAATAATATTCTGTTGGAGGGTGATTCTCCTACTTTTCTTGTATTGATAATTAATGTAGTATGTGAGCATAAATCATATCTCTCCACCGGAATTGTAAACCCGTAATGCTCAAAATATCCTTCTGCTACTTCTTGTTCAGGCTCTTCTTGTGCTTGTTCTGCTTCTCCTAGCAGCTCTACTCGCTCTTCCCTGAGGTACCCTCTGACAGCCTCTATATCCGGCTCAGGGTCTCCCTTTGGCCAAATTATAGCCAGGTCTAATTCTGAGCACCAAACAACCTGGTAGCCCAAGGCATAAGCTACAAATCTAGCTGGTAAAAACGTCCGTCCCCAGCCTTTCGGATGGTCTAGAACTGGTCTAATTAAAGGTGCTATATCCATTGTTGCAGCTTCTCCGGCACCAAATGTGTCTGTGCGGTCACCATCAATCGTCATGAACTTTTCCCCGATCACCATTTCTACTCTAGGCATACCGGGTTGTGCAAGAATAACACGTTGTTCCGCTTCTACCCAGGCAATATAATCGTCAGCTATTCCCAAGGCGTTGGCTAAGAACCTGACTGGCACTACTGTCCTGTTATATCTTGGCACTACGAAACTTTTTACGTCCATTGTATACCCCGGAGCTTTGTCGTTGATGAAGAACCTGGCTTCCCCAACCGGAAATACTATGCTCTTGATTTTATCTTGCTCGTAAACTACTTCCAGTCTGGTTGCTGATACGCTCCCGCTCACCAGTAGCAACATTGCCAACAAACCTACGATTACCTTCTTAAACATTACTTACCATCTCCTTAAAAAATTTTGGCTTCTACGTGGGTAAAACTTTAGTCAACTCTGCCTGTATGCCGGAAGTATCCACTTCCGGCAATTGACATTGCGTGATGTTGACTTTTGTGATTACACCTACTTTTTTTAGCTCGTCAAGCTGCGTCTTGGCAACTTCCAGTTCTTGCGGACAAGAGAAGGGAATTACTATGGTATCCGCATGCTCAAAGGCCACTATTGATGATGGGGCATCATATCTGGCACACGGACTGATAATAACAATCTCAGCTTTACCGCTCAGTTCTTCAATGATCTCTTTTAAAATATGCTGCGGCATCTCCGGCTTGCCGATCTGCCCTAACTTATGTCCGGCTGGTAAAAACTTGATTCCTTTCTTTTCTCTGAGCAGCGGTACAACCATATCCTTGGTTAATTGCTCGGCAAGAGTGAGTATTCCTGTTTTGGAAAAAAAAGGTTCTCCGTGGTGTTTAACACCAAACCAACTATCTAGTTCTGGATTATCGAAATTGAAGTTTACCAGTGTGCCGCTTGCAATCATGGCCAACTCCAAAGCTACGCTGACCATATGCTGACCAGAAGAATTCCAGACAACGATTACTGCTGCCCCTTTTGTTTTTTTCTTTGTTTTGGCAAATTTTAGCGAAATGTCGCTTATTATTTTTTGGAGCTTTGTTTTTACTTCGGGAAGACTTACTCTCCCTTCCTGTTGGCTCGCCCAGACATTATCTTCAGGTTTTTTGATGGAAAACCAGAGATTGGCAACCCTGCTGACGACTCTTTCGATGTATTGCGGTTCTTTTTCCTCTTCTTTTCCCTGCCTCACAGACTCAACATCCCACCGTACAGCGTCAGCATAACTGGCCTTGTTTTCAACCGCTTCCTCCAGACCAGAGATATCGGAAACGATATCATAGATCCCTTTGGCTACCGCCTGGGAAAGTATTTTGTCACCGGGGGTTCTCCCTGGCGTGATCAAAATAATCCTTGCTGCTGGTCTGGCCACTTTAAAGTTTTTGATGCCAGCTATAAAATCATCCTCAAAAACATCATTTACATCTATAACAACTGTTTGTACATTGACTCGTCCTATTTCTTTTAGTGCCAGTGCGATATTTTCCGTGATATTTTCGTATATAATATTTCCTTTATCTTTCACTATTCTTTTTATCTCTGCCTGT
>CAZIRG010000300.1:0-2183 GCA_964541505.1 uncultured Syntrophomonadaceae bacterium
TTAGAGGTTAGAGGTTAGAGGTTAGAGGTTGGAAGTTGAACATTAACTCCCTCCCCCTTGATGGGGGAGGGTAGGGGTGGGGGTGTGAAGCCAATTTGGGAGGTAAGCGTATGCAATACAAAGAACTGGTAAATTTTGAACCTATTGAAACTGTAGTACATCTATGCGAGGCGGCAAAAGAAGACTATGCCTATGGTCTAATTGATACTTATGTTATTTCCGACAGAATGGCTGAAATTATCAGCGAGGTGATTATCGAACAGCTGCAGTATAATTATCCTGCTGATAACAAGGGCTTGTTTATTGTTGGTAATTACGGCACTGGTAAATCCCACTTGATGAGTGTCATCGCCTCTTTAGCAGAGCTGCCTGGTGCGCCGGAGCATGTTAAGAACAAAACAGTTAAAGAGGCAACCGGGAAGATAGCAGGAAAATTTAAAGTTATCAGGACGGAAATTGGAGCTACTACCATGCCGCTGCGAGATATGATCTGCGCCGAAATCGAAGATTACCTGGATAACACAGGCGTAGATTACTCTTTCCCAGCCATGACTGCGATAACAAATAACAAGGATTCATTTCATGCTATGATGGATGGCCAAGTTTAATGAAAAATATCCGGATAAAGGCTTGCTATTGGTGTGCGATGAATTGCTGGATTACCTGCGTGCCCGGAAACAGCAGGAGATTGTTCTTGACCTGGGGTTTTTAAGAGAATTGGGAGAAATATGTAAATCCACTAGATTCAGGTTTATGGCCGGTATCCAGGAGATGCTTTTTGATAATCCCAGCTTTCAATTTGTTGCCAATTCGCTGCAAAGGGTACGGGAAAGATTCGAAGCAATAACCATTGTTAGGGAAGACATTGCTTATGTTGTAGCGCAAAGATTATTAAAGAAAAATGAACGACAAAAAGACCTCATACGCACACATTTACAGAAGTTTACGCCTTATTACAACGGGCTGGCGGAGAGAATGGATGAGTTTGTAGAACTCTTCCCGGTGCATCCTGATTAACTATCAACCTTTGAAAAAGTTTATATTGCGGAAAAGCGTGTCATTTTAAAAACCCTTAGCCAAACTATGAGAAAGTTAATGCTTGTTGATGTAGGTGATGATCCGGGGCTGATATCTTTTGATGGTTACTGGACTCATGTTGAAAACGATCCTTCTTTAAAGGCAAACCCAAGTATCAGGGAAGTAAGAAACAAGTTCGATATTTTGCAGACTAAAATCCAGGGAGCTTTCAGCAAAAAAGTATATATACCATTGGCGTTGAGAATTATACGCGCCCTGGCAGTGCACCGTCTGACCACGGGGGATATCTATACCAAACTTGGTCTTACCTCGGAGGAATTAAGAGATCAACTATTTTTGTTTGTAGCTGTGCCAGAAAAAGATGCCGTGTTTTTGCAAAGAACCATTGAAACTGTTTTAAGAGAAATATTAAAAACAGTTAGTTACCAGTATATAACATGTAATGAGGAAAACGGGCAGTATTTTCTTGACCTCAAAAAAGATATTGCCGTTGATGAGTTAATTGAACAAAAGGCGGAGACGCTGGATAATACAGCCCTGGACAGGTATTACCTTAATGTTTTTGAGAAAGTGGCAGATTGCTCAGAAACAACTTATGTGACTGGCTATAATATCTGGGAGTACGAGATTCCTTGGCACGAGTGCAAGGTAACTAGGGAAGGGTATTTGTTTTTAGGTGCGCCAAACGAGCGTTCAACTGCCCAACCGCCCTGCGACTTTTATGTTTATGTGCTGCAGCCATACGAACCACCGCGTTTTAAGGATGAGCATAAAAAAGACGAAATATTTATCAGGCTGCAAAAAAAAGATGAAAAGTTGCTACGCTTTTTAAGGCTCTATGCTGGAGCCAAAGAAATGAGCACACAAACTCCTGTTGGCACAAGAAATTTATATGAAGAGAAGGCAGCAAGCTATTTTAAATCATTGGCAGATTGGATAAGGACGAATTTTACAACTGCTTATACGGTGACCTATAAAGGGAAAAAGAGTTCTGTTCCGGTGGCTGCTAAAGAGATACCGCCGCATGCCGGCATCAGGGAAATTATCAATGCTATTGCGGGCAGTTGCTTTAGTGGCTATTTTTATGATAAATATCCTGATCACCCTCGCTTTTCCAAGTTAGCAACACCAGTTGCACGTGCTAA
>CAZIRG010000301.1:0-2181 GCA_964541505.1 uncultured Syntrophomonadaceae bacterium
CAGACTGTTCTTTAGCATAACCTTAGGTCTCATTCTTAATGCTGAGGGCTTCCCTCAGATAGTGCCTAAATCATATTCTCTAAAGCTGTAGACTGTTGATTTTAAAGGATTCTTTTCCAAAAATCATGAACTTGGATTACCCCCTGAAATTAACTCTTCGGTATGATATCAGCAAGTTGGCCATAAAATTTATAATAATAATTGTGATAATCAAAACTGTTCCGGTAGCATAAGCTCTTTCCATACAAATTCCTTCTATAGCTAGAATATAAAGGTGCAAAGACATAGAACGACCAGGATCAAACAATGATCTAGGAATACCTAAGGCACTTCCTGCCGTCAGCATCACAGCTGCTGTTTCACCTACCACCCTACCTAATCCTAGTATCAGTCCTGTAATTATGCCAGGAAGAGCAGGCGGTAAAACTACCTTGACTATCGTTTGCCACCTAGTACCTCCCAGGGCAAAACTACCCTCACGGAAACTATGTGGAACAGCATTTATCGCTTCTTCTGTTGTGCGCACTATGGTAGGAAGAATCATCAGGGAAAGAGTAAGGCTGCCGGACAAAATTGACCAACCCATATTCAAATAAATAACAAAAAAAGTAAACCCAAAAATACCAAAAATTATTGAAGGAATACCAGCCAATGATTCCGTCGTAAAGCGAATAATCTGCAACAATTTACCTTGATGGGCGTATTCTGTTAAAAAAATAGCCGCACCAACACCGACAGGAGTAGCTAGCAACAAGGAAAGTATCGCCAGATAGACAGTTGATATTATAGAAGAGAAAACACCACCTTCCTCTCCTCCCTGGCGCGGGCTTTCTGCCAAAAATCCCCAATCAACGTGCACTATCCCCCGACTCACAACTTGTCCTATAATAAGAATCAAAGCTAGTAAAACAACAGCAGCTATAACCCAGAGAAAAAATTTACAAATTTTTTCCTCCATTCTGGGAGTCATCAGGCGTCACCCCTGTTTCTCAAACTTAAATTTACCAGTAAGTTAAGTGCCATAATAAAAATAAAAAGAACTACTCCAGTTGCAAAAAGTGCCTGCTGATGGTCTCCAAAAGCATATCCCATCTCTATAGCAACATTTCCGGTAAGAGTTCGCACCGGATCCAAAAATGATCCTGGTATTTTGGTAACATTACCGGTAACCATAATCATCGCCATAGTTTCTCCGATAGCTCTGCCCATCCCTAAAACAACTCCTACAATTATTCCTTTTGTGGCAACAGGCAGCAAAACATGCTTGACAGTTTGCCAGTGAGTCGCTCCCAAAGCCAAAGAACCGTCCTTATATTCAGGCGGCACACTACGAATTGCATCTTCGGAAATATTGATTATAGTAGGCAAAATCATTATAGCTAAAATAATTGAGCCAGCCAAAGCACTAAATCCAGTGCCACCAAGATGGTTTCTTAAAAAAGGAACCAATGTAGTAAGCCCCCAGAAACCATAAACCACCGAGGGAATTCCTGCCAAAAGCTGAATAGCCTGGCGCATAGGCTGGATAATAAATCCGGGGGCAAATTCCGCTAAAAATATTGCCCCACCCATACCAAGTGGAACAGCTATACATAAAGCTCCTAGCGTTACCATTATTGAACCTACAACTAAAGGAAAAATACCAAAAATACCCTGCATTGGTCTCCACTGCATACCAAAAACAAATTCTCTTATCCCTGTTCTAACCATCAAGGGAAGACCACTATGAAAAACAAAAAAAGTAATAACAGTAATAGCCAGCACAGAGGTGATAGCAGCCAAAAAAAGAACTTTTTTTACCGCATTTTCATAAACTTGGCGGTTAAATCGCAACCAACTTCCCGATTTATTTGCTAACACAACTAAGCTTTCTTGGGTGTTTTTGCTCTGATGCATATTTTTTTTCAAGACGCCTACCCCCCTCATTATCTTTCTTTCTCTATCTTACATCCTAACTCCTGCTTCTACAAAACAGTTTTATTTTATCAAATTTATTAAAAACCCTTTTAGGGGACAGTTTTTTCACTGCCCCCTAAAAGAATGGATAAGAGTGACTGAGTGACTGAGTGACTGAGTAAAGGCGTGAGGGCAAAAAACAAGTGGATAAGTAGGGTCACGACCCAACCCTCGTTACCCCCCCGTCGTTCCTACTTAGTCACTGACAGCCGTAGGCTGACTTAG
>CAZIRG010000302.1:0-2168 GCA_964541505.1 uncultured Syntrophomonadaceae bacterium
GCTTGGTGGTGTGAGAGGACGGTAATTAAATTAATTAATTACCTCCTACTCGATTCAACAGGTTTTATATTATTTGCGATAAGGAGGCACATAGATTATGATAGTGGTAATGAATCCAGGGGTGAAAGAAGAGGATATCAGTAAAGTGACAAAAAGACTTACTGAACTAGGATTTGGTACTCATTTGTCTAAAGGCAAACATCGTACTATTATAGGGGTTATTGGGAGTGAGGGAGAAAGAGAAAAAGATATTTTATCGGGGATAGAAGCTATGGATTGTGTAGAAAGATTGGTTGCTATCACGCAGCCATTTCAGGTTGTAAGTAGGGAGTTCAAGAAAGAGTCGTCTGTTTATAAAATTAATGGTATTTCTATTGGTGGAGAAAAACTTGTGGTAATAGCTGGTCCTTGTGCGGTAGAATCCAGAGAACAGCTTTTTGAAGTAGCTTCCTTAGTAGCCAAAAATGGCGCGACTGTTTTAAGAGGAGGCGCCTTTAAACCTCGCACTTCTCCCTACAGTTTTCAGGGCTTGGAAGAGGAAGGCTTAAAATTATTGGCAGAAGCTCGTGCTGAAACTGGTTTATTAATAATTACTGAAGTTACAAGTCAGCATGCGGTAGAACTAATAGCCAAGTATGTTGATATTCTTCAAGTAGGAGCTCGCAACATGCAAAACTTTTCTTTGCTAAAAGAATTAGGTCGCCTCGACAAGCCCATTTTGCTAAAGAGAGGGCTTTCGGCTACTATTGAAGAATGGCTTATGGCTGCTGAGTATATTATGTCCGAAGGTAACCATGAAGTTATTCTTTGTGAGAGAGGAATTCGCACTTTTGAAACTTATACTCGTAATACCCTGGATCTAAGTTGCATTCCAATCGTTAAGCGGTTGAGTCATCTTCCGATTATTGTTGATCCCAGTCATAGTACAGGCAGTTGGCGTTTGGTTCCTGCGATGAGCAAAGCTTCCCTTGCGGCTGGAGCTGATGGCCTAATGATTGAGGTGCATCCCAATCCGGTGAAAGCTTTATGTGATGGTTCTCAGTCTTTGAATCCTAAAAAGTTTAATCGTTTAATGCAAGAATTAAAACTTTTAGCACCAGCTATAGGAAGAAAGATATAGAATGGGAATATGTTATTTCATTGTGATTGCCCTAGTAAGTTCATTGTATTAACCTATCATAAATTTGTTGACGTATTTTGACAGGATAACAGGATTTATAAGATGGGCTAAATCGTGTCTATCCTGTTATCCTGTCAGAAAAATTTTTTTAACCCAGCAAGTACCAATTATAGTATACTAAAATGAAAGGTGTTTGTTGAATGGGAGGTTTTGGTGGGAATGAGAAAGGAAACCGTTGTAGTAGTGGGTTTGGGTCTTATGGGTGGCTCATTAGCCTTGAGTATAAAAGAAAGTAACAAAGGTAATCGGAGAGTAATAGGTGTTGACAAGAATCCTGCTGTAATCGAAAAAGCGCTAAAAATGAAAATTATTGAACAGGGTTATACCTCGCTGAGGGCAGGAGTAGAGAAGGCAGATTTAGTGTTTTTGGCTCTTTCGTGTGCAGAAACTATAAAAATAGCACCTTCTCTGGCTAAAGTTTTGCTCGCAGGAACAGTAGTTACAGATATGGCTAGCACCAAAGAGGCTGTGACTGAAACTATGGAGAAGATACTACCTTCTGATGTTTTTTTTGTTCCAGGTCATCCGATGACAGGTTCAGAACACCAAGGGATCGAGGCAGCTGATTCTTTTTTGTTTGAAAATGCTGCTTATGTTTTGACACCTACAGCTAAGACATCTCAGACGGCGATAAAACAATTAACCGCAGTAATTAAGGATATAGGAGGAGAAGTAATTATACTTTCTCCTCAAAAACATGACCAAATAGTAGCGGCTGTTAGCCATTTACCTCATTTATTGGCAGCGGCTCTTCTCAAAACTATTGCCAAAAGAACAGATAAAGAGCTGGCACTGTCTTTAGCGGCAGGGAGTTTTCGAGATGCTACCCGAGTAGCCGCAAGCCCTGCTAAAATGTGGCAAAACATTTGTTTTGATAATAGCCAAGCTATTCTCCCTTACTTGAGAGAGTATCGTCAGCAGCTGGAATGGGTAGAAAAAGCTATTGTCCAGCAGCAAAAAGAAGAGTTGCTGGATTTTTTTATGCAAT
>CAZIRG010000303.1:0-2157 GCA_964541505.1 uncultured Syntrophomonadaceae bacterium
AAGTTAGAAGTGTGTTATAATTTGAAAAAGATAACTGCTCAGCCTAAGAGATTAAGGTTTTTATAGTACATATGTAACTGTTCATGCTAATGTGTCATGATTCATGCTGCCATGTCATTTCGACTGAAGGGAGAAATGACAATATGGGCGTGAGTATTTACCATTTTAATCTTAACAAAAATGAGGAGCTGTTGGCATGAGTCGTTTTGTGTTACAGGGAGAATATATACCTCGGGGAGGTCAACCTGCAGCCATTAAAAAGCTGGTGCGAGGTCTTAAAGAAGGTTATAAGCATCAGACACTATTAGGGGTTACGGGTTCTGGTAAAACTTATACTATGGCTAATGTGATAGCAGAAGTGCAGAAACCTACTTTAGTGATTGCTCCTAACAAAACACTGGCTGCTCAGCTGTGTAGTGAGTTCAAAGAGTTTTTCCCAGAGAGTGCTGTAGAATATTTTGTCAGCTACTATGATTATTATCAACCTGAGGCGTATTTGCCGCAAACTGATTTATATATCGCAAAAGATGCTTCCATTAATGATGAGATAGATAAGCTGCGTCATTCTGCTACTAGTGCTCTTTTGGAAAGATGCGATGTTATTATTGTGGCCAGTGTTTCCTGTATTTATGGGCTTGGTTCGCCAAAAGAATATCAGCGGCAGGTAGTGAGTTTGCGTTTAGGAATGCATAAGGACAGGGACGAAGTTTTACGTCTTTTAGTGGCCATACAGTATAGTCGCAATGACCTAGCTTTAGAGCGTGGCAACTTTCGGGTGCGGGGGGATGTTTTAGAAATATTTCCAGCTTCTTTTACTCAAAAGGCAGTAAGAATAGAGTTTTTTGGTGATGAAATTGAACGTATTTTAGAGATAGACTTACTTACCGGGGAAGTGTTAGGAAGTCGAAATCATGTGGCTATTTTTCCAGCTTCTCATTTTGTTACTTCTCAGGAACGGTTAAAGAAGGCTCAAATAGCTATCGAAGAGGAGCTGGAGATATGTCTTGCAGATTTTAGGCAGAAAGGGAAATTATTGGAATCTCAGCGGTTGGAGCAAAGAACCAGATATGATTTGGAAATGATGCAGGAAATCGGTTTTTGTACTGGTATAGAGAACTACTCCAGACACTTAGATGGACGCCCTGCCGGCACTCGTCCGTCTACTCTTATTGATTATTTCCCTGACGATTATCTTTTAATAATAGATGAATCACACATTACCATTCCTCAGATTGGGGGGATGTATGCCGGGGATAGATCAAGAAAAGAAACTTTGGTAGAGCACGGGTTCCGCCTTCCTTCAGCACTAGATAATCGCCCTCTGAATTTTAATGAGTTTGAAGCCTTAATTGACCAAGCTATTTATACTTCTGCTACCCCAGGAGTATATGAATTAGAACATAGCCAACATGTGGTAGAGCAGATCATCCGTCCTACAGGATTGGTAGACCCAAAAATCAGTATTCGTCCGGTTAAAGGGCAAGTGGAAGATCTATACTCTGAGATTAAACGCAGAGTATCTTGCCAAGAACGTGTACTTGTTACAACTTTGACCAAAAAAATGGCAGAAGATTTGACTGATTACTTAGCAGAACTAGGAGTATTGGTGCGCTATCTTCACTCTGATATTAATACTTTGGAGCGTATGGAAATTATTCGAGATTTGCGTTTAGGGGTTTTTGATGTTTTGATAGGTATAAATCTTTTACGAGAAGGGTTAGACTTACCAGAAGTTTCGCTGGTAGCTATTTTGGATGCTGACAAGGAGGGTTTTTTGCGTTCTACTCGTTCTTTGATCCAAACTACAGGGCGGGCTGCTCGTAATATTAACGGGACTGTGATTATGTATGCTGACAGGATCACAGATTCCATGCATAGGGCTATAGAGGAAACAGAGCGGCGACGCAAATTGCAACTGGATTTTAATCGGCAGCACGGTATTACCCCCACAACTGTCAGTAAAGCGGTAAGAAAAGTTATTGAAGCTACCAGAGTAGCAGAAGAACCTATTGCTTATATTACATCTGCTGATGTCAAAAAAATGACTGAAAAGGAAAAAGAAAAAGAAATAAAACGTTTGGAACAGGAAATGCAACAGGCAGCCAGAGAATTAAAGTTTGAACGAGCGGCAGAACTGCGAGATATTCTTTTTTATTT
>CAZIRG010000304.1:0-2154 GCA_964541505.1 uncultured Syntrophomonadaceae bacterium
AAGTTGAAACCTTTTTCCTATTCCTTTATTTTCGATACGTTGTAAGCATAATAAATCTAAAAGCTACCTATCTTAAATAATACAATTGCGAGGACATTTTTCAACACATAAACCACAGTTGTTACATTCGTAACTGTCTATCTTGGCCAGATTATTTTCTATGCTGATAGCTTCGATGGGACAGTTTTTAGCACAAATTTTACAACCAATACAGCCTATTTCGCACACTTTTCTTACTTCTTTAGCTTTAGCTGTTGAATTACACTTAACATGATGAACAGTATCACCATTAATCATGGTGATGACGCCTTTCGGACAAACATTTTTACACTTGCTACAACCCATACACTTAGCAAGGTCAATCTCTGGAAGTCCGTCTTTGTTCATAGTTATAGCTTCAAACGGACAGACGGCTACACAAGTACCCAATCCCAAGCAGCCAAAAGAGCAAGCCTTAAATCCGTCATCGTAAAGCATGGCAGCTTTGCAGTCTGCTACACCAACATAGTCAAATTTATTTTTAGTCACGTTATTACCACCCAAACAGGAAAGAGCAGCCACCAATCTTTCTTCTGCTTGAGGCTTAGCTATCCCCATAATCTGGGAAATTTCTGCTGTTACATCAGCCCCACCAGGAATACAAGCGTTGACAGGCGCCTCTCCTTTAGCTACAGCTTCGGAAAACTGAGCACAACCGGGGTAAGCACAAGCTCCACAATTTGCTCCGGGAAGGTGTTCCTGTATAGCTTCAACTCTGGGATCAGTTTCTACCGCTAATTTCTGTGCTGCAAAAGCCAACAAACCAGCAAAGATAAAACCCATCGTGCCCAGAATTAATATTGACTCCAACATATGCTTCCACCTCTTTTTTATAATGAAAAAACTACAGTTTTTTAAATCCCTTGATCTACAAATGACCTACAAAGTTATCATACCACGAAAGCCCATAAAAGCAATGGAAAGGATTCCCGCTGTTATCAAGGCAATAGCAGGTCCTTGAAAGAGTTTTGGTGTTGCTACCAATTCTAATCTCTCCCTCATACCAGCAATAAGTACCAAAGCCAAAGTAAATCCGAGAGCTGCTCCTAAGGCATGCACAAGTGACTGCAAAAGACCAAACTCATTTGTGATGTTAAGAATGGTAAGGCCTAAAACAGCACAGTTAGTGGTAATCAAAGGCAAGAAAATACCAAGAGCCTGGTTCAAAGAGGGGCTAACCTTTTGTATAATCATCTCTACCAGTTGAACAAGAGAAGCAATAACCAAAATAAAAGCTATCGTTCTTAAAAACTGAATCTCATATGGTATAAGCAAAAAATTATAAATTAGCCAAGTTACCAAGGAGGCTAAAACCATTACAAAAGTAACAGCCATGCCCATACCCAAAGAAGTTTCAATTTTTTTAGAAACGCCTAGAAAAGGACAAATACCAAGAAACTGAATCAAAACAAAGTTATTAACAAAAACCGCAAATAAAAGAATAGCCAGTAAATTTTCCAATACAGTCAGCTCCTTTGTTTGAAATTTCCTTTACGTTTACGTTAATCGCAGTTTTTTTAATAGTACATTAAACCCAGCCAAAAGAAAGCCTAAGGCAATGAAAGCCCCAGGAGGTGTAGCCAAGAGCAAAATAGACTGAAAGCTTTCTCCCATAACTGGTATACCGAAAAAAGTACCGAACCCCAAAATTTCCCGTAAAGATGCCAGAATAGTTAGGGCTAATGTAAAACCTACTCCCATGCTCAGCCCATCTACCGCTGAGTAAAGAACACTGTTTTTACCGGCAAAAGCTTCTGCTCTTCCCAGAATAATACAGTTAACCACAATAAGCGGTATAAATACTCCCAATCGCGCATGAAGATCTGGTGTATAGGCATTTAAAAGCATATCAACAATGGTCACAAATGTAGCTATAACCACAATGTAGCAGGGGATACGAATCTTAGCTGGAATAAAGTTTCTGATAGCAGAAATGACAATATTTGACAATATCAGCACTGCTGCTGTTGCCAACCCCATCCCTAGACCATTTTCTGCCAAAATTGTAACTCCCAGCACGGGACACATACCCAATAATAAGCGAAAAACAGGGTTTTCGACAAAAATACCTCTGGTCAAAACTTTACCTATTTTTGAATTCAATCTGCATCCCTC
>CAZIRG010000305.1:0-2147 GCA_964541505.1 uncultured Syntrophomonadaceae bacterium
ACAGTTTACAGTTTACAGTTGGGCTTTCTTTAACGAATCATGTAGTGATTGAAGCATTTTAGTTATTTCTTTTAATTCTTGGATTAATTCTTTTGCTTCTAAATCAGAAAACATATCCACTTCTTGCGAAATATAAATTTGCGTTCTCAACTCCGCTGCTGACCCTTGGGCAATATTTATAAATCTTTGGAAGTCTGGGATACTCTTTCTTTCACTTCCCTCGGCAATGTTTGATGGAATCGATACAGATGCACGTAATATTTAATTCTCATCCACTTTCCGTACTTATAACTTAGGGCCTGACTTGCTCAGGTAGCCACAAGGGATTGCCCCTACATAGCTCGCAACCAATCCTCGCCAACTGGTAACTGGTAACTGTAAACTGTAAACTGTCGACTGATAAGCAGTTGGCAGTCCGCAGACTGCAAACTGCTTATCAGTCGACAAACATCGCCGTAAGGGAAAAAGTGTAATTCTCCTCAAGGAGATCAGCTCCACCGGCAATATTGGCGACATGAACAAACCCGAAAATTTCAAGTTCCAACAGGTTATGTTGCAGCTGTGCAATGGCGACCCGGCTTTTGCTTGTTGCCATCAGTTGCAGCTGGGTAGCGTCAAAGGACATGACCTGAAAGGATACATCAGCGGGTAAAGTAGCCGCTATTTTGGATAATAATTCTTCCGAAACTATATCTACCTGTTCCATTTGCAAACTGACTGCTTGTACATAAGCTTGATATTGTGACATTATCTCAATTTTACGTTTTGTCTCCTCGATCAGTTTTTTATTTTCTCTGAACTCCTGTGAATTAAGGATGGCTTCTTTTTCTGCTACTTCAGCTTGCAATTTTTGAATTTCAGTAAAGTTAGTTATAAAGAAAGCAGCAAAAATAGTAAGAAGTAAAAATACACCTAAAATAGCTATCCTAATTGAGCTGCCTGCTTTTTCCTTCATTTCTATATAAGGAGTAAAAAAATTAGTATTTTTCATGTTGATCTCCTACTTGCATTTTTTATAACACCGAGCGCATTATAGAGTAGACTAGTGATATCATCACTACCCGTGGCAGCAAAGCTGACTTGCCGGTTAGTGCGCAGGATTTCAGTTGGAATCCCGGTTACTCGTACAAAATGCTGGCAGAGGTCATCAAACTGCAAGCAGCCACCATAGATATAAATCCCATCTATTTTTTCTACGGCACTACTACGTTCCTGAAAAGTAAAGAACCGCTGCACTTGTGTTATCAAATTATCTATACTACTCACCAGTGCTTCTTGGGGAACTTCTTTTTCAGCTAAAGCTGTTGTTGCTGCTACTTCCTTTTCGCTCTTTGTTTGTCTGAAATAGACTTTTCTTTTTTCAAGTTCTTCTGCAGAAATATTCAGCGCGTTCGCCATGGAAAGCGTAATATCTCTGCCTCCTGCCGAAATCATCCGGTAGGACTTAAATTCTCCCTTGATAATAATATGACAAATTATATGTTCATGCCCTAGGTCAACTAGGGCAATAGTTTTATCCTCCAGTTCACTGTCTATAAATAAGGACTTGGTTAAAAACATGGATTTGATACTGTTATAATGCGTGGTAAGCCCCACTGGTTTCAGCCGCATGTTATTGGCCAGCTGCCAGTAGGCGTCAACAATAATCTTCGGCATCAAGATAGCAACCACCTGCAACTTCTCTATATCCTCTTCCTTAAACCTGCTGATGACTTCATGTTCGATCAAGTATTCATCCAGCCGGATAGGAACATGTTTTTCCAGCTCAAAACGAATTACTGATTTTATATCTTTCAAAGCTGTCGCCGGCAAAACAATGTTTCTTATTATGGTCGTGGAAGTACCCACGGAAAATAAAACATTACTACACTTTATCTGCTGCTCTTTCAGCTGAAAACTAAGCTCCGCCTGAACCTTGTCAGTGTCAACAATACTCCCATCGGATATGGCTTTAGGGGGAGTCTTATAAGCAAAGCTTTTTAATACAACCAGTCTTTTGCCTTTCTCTTTAGCCAGGATTACTTTGGTACTGTATGCGCCCATGTCGATGGCTATAAATTGATTTCCAAACAAGCCGTCACCTCCGTTTATTTGGTTTATAGTGGGCAGTCTGGCAGTCTGCGGACTGCAGTTTACAGTTACCAGTT
>CAZIRG010000306.1:0-2137 GCA_964541505.1 uncultured Syntrophomonadaceae bacterium
TCTGCTGTATTTAGCTTTCTGGTTGTATTTGCTGTTGCCTTCAAAAAAAAGTGTTGCTGAAGTCGTAAAGAATAATTTTTTCTTGTAAGTTAAAGAGAGTACGCTTCCTTAGGCTTAAGTGTTCTTCCAAATCTTTTTTCTTTTTTAAAAGCATGTCTGCTGCTTTATATACTCGGTCTTGGGATAATTTACTAAAGTCAGCATCCATCAATTCATCTAGCCTACTTATCTCTTTTAGCCACAGGTGTGTTTTCCGCTCCGAAGCAGGGTTAATAATTCTCCCGGCAATAACCCCCCCCTAATCTAACTTCATGAGAAAACACCTAAAAAAGGCGATTCAAGGTCAACTTCTACTATTTGTGAAAAAATGAACCCTTTAATATCAAGGATTTAAGAGGTCAGGCTCCGTAAGATATTATTGTAGTGCCAAAATAAAGAAAGGGAATTGGGGTCAGCCCTTGACTTAGGACAAATTTGGCATAATTTCTTCAATGTTTTCACAAAGGTTTATTGAAAACCTTTGATATGCCTGTGAACCCAGCATAGGCGATAACTCGGTGGTGAAAGGCAGTAAGAACTGTTAGCTGATAACAAGGGTGTCTATCGTAGATGCCTCAGTGACGGTTCCTTTGACACGGTTGTTAGTCTTAGGGTGAGGCAGATATCGCATTAGGGCATCAGGGAGGATTTTCATGCTTCGTATGCTTGGAATGAGGTAAGCGAGAATGTTTTTGCTTACCTTTCTCGGTATGGATGAAGGGAATGTCTCGTTTCGGGAATGTCTTTTTTTTATGCCTATTAAATATGATATAATTGTAGCAGGTGGGTTTGGCGCTGGGTAACTACTCAGGTCTATTGAACTGTTTTTAAAATTATCTCATGCGTTGCTCTCAAGCTGTTACAGTATATACCAAAGTGAGCATTGATTTTATTAATCAGAAGGCGTTGGATTTTCTTGAGGATAGCGGTGTAATCTGTCTGACCGAGTGAAACGAGGGGCTTGAGTCAACACGTCAGATTAGCATAAGCAAGCGGAGCAACAATCCGCATCCAAATGTTAGTTTGCCGTGACTTAGTAACACCGCCCGAAAGATTTGAGCACCGATAATACTGGATGTGAGAAGTGAGAAGTTGGAAGTTGGAAGTATACCCAGAGCATAATCGAACGGATTGGATGAGGTTTTGGAAAAGCCCCCGGAAGAATAAGCTTTGGTAACTCCTGGTGTTTTTCTAACCTCTAACCTCCCACTTCTTACCTCCAACACACGTGGTATTGCTGTAGCAGCAAGGCTCAAGTAGTTACGGTGCTGGAATGATTACTTTGCAGCAATCTGGGAGAATATAGCAACTATATTTCCTCTCTATGCTCTTCCTACGTCCGTGTCAAAAAAGAACCGTCCCCAGTGGAACTCCAGTGGAGCTCAGTTTTCAAAATTTTTGACATAATGTATTGCTAGCTGTGTTCTGTCGCGTAGGCCCAATTTTTCTAAAAGAACTGTAACCTGGTTTCTGATTGTACCTTCGCTAAGATAAAGTTGGGCGGCGATTTCTTTATTAGAAAGTCCTGCCCCGATTAATTTAAAGACTTTAAATTCACGTTCTGTCAATTGGTAGTTTTGTTTATTACGGTTACTGCCTTCTTTGAGCATTGTTGCCAGGGAGGCGACTATTTCTTTTTGGAAAACACTGCTGCCTTTGTAAGTCATGCGGACGCTTTCAATAATAGTATCTGCTGCTTGGCTCTTTAGGATATAACTTTCTGCACCGTTTTTTAAGGCTTGTTTAATATAATTATCATCTTTAAAAGTAGTTAACATAATTATTTTTATTTGCGGAAAAAGTTCTTTGATACGCTTTGTAGCTAGAACACCATCCATTACAGGCATTTGTATGTCCATCAAAATAATATCTATTTTTTCTTTTTGACAGATTTCAAGTGCTTCTTGCCCATTGCTTGCTGTTTTTATAGTTTGAAAATCTTTTTCCAACTCAAAGATGATTTTTAGGCTATCTCTTATTAAAGCATCATCATCTACTAATAATATCCTCAAAAATAGCCCTCCCTTGCTTTGCCCGAGGGATAACACAAACCACTAAGAAACCCTTGTTACCACTGATTGAGAGTGATCCCCCGGCG
>CAZIRG010000307.1:0-2102 GCA_964541505.1 uncultured Syntrophomonadaceae bacterium
TAATTTAGAAATCAAAGAAAGTATATCATTAATGAAAACCATTGTCAATATGCTTTTGGGAAAATTTTAAAAATCAGCGTAAATCATAAAAATCATAAAAAATCAGTGTCTACTTTTAAATATTTTGTAACTATTTTCACGCGTCAGCGTTGATTTGCAGGGAAGCAGCTTTATTCTTTCTAGCTTATGTGATAAGATTTTAAAAGAGATTAAAAGAAGGAGGAAAAACTAGGATGATTAACAGTAAAAGATTGTTGGAAGAGTTTATGGAGTTGGTGCGAATTGACAGCCATTCTTTAGAGGAAAGAAAGATGGCGGACACTTTAACCAAAAAATTGCAAGAGATCGGCTTGGAGGTTTACGAGGATAAAGCAGGAGAGGTGTACGGCTCTGACACAGGTAACATCATAGCACGGCTTGCTGGCAAAAAAGAGGGGGACGCCATAATGTTTTTGGCGCATATGGACAGAGTAGAGCCGGGTAACGGGGTTAATCCGAAAATTGAAAACGGTATAATTAAAAGCGATGGGACTACCATTCTGGCCAGCGATGACTGCGCTGGCATTGCTGCTATATTGGAAGCATTACGCAGCTTAAAAGATAATAATGCTGCTTACCCAGATATAGAAGTAGTTTTTACTATTGCAGAAGAGAAAGGGCTTTTAGGAGCTAAAGTTTTAGATTTTAAAGAACTCAAATCAAAACTTGCTTTTGTTTTTGATAGTACCGGCGAAATAGGCACGATGATTGTTCGTGCGCCGGCTCAAGATGAAATCAAGATTGTAATTGAAGGGAAAGCCAGTCATGCTGGAATTGCTCCGGAAGAAGGTATAAATGCGATACAGGTAGCAGCAAAGGCGATAAGCCAGCTTAAAATTGGCAGGATTGACCAGGAAACTACTAATAATATCGGTGTCATACAGGGTGGCAGAGCAACTAATATTGTTCCTGATTATGTGGAGCTGCAAGGTGAAACCAGGAGTTTAAACGAAGAAAAAGTTGCGTTAGAAACAAAGAAAATAGCAGCTGCTTTTTCTGAACAAGCTGCAGCTGTGGGTGCAAAAATTGATTTTTCAGCAGAAAGGGTTTATTCATCTTTTGAAATAAAGAGAGATGAGGAGGTTAGCCAGAGAGCTATAGCAGCTATAGAAAAACTGGGGCTGGTCCCTGAAATGCTGGCTATGGGTGGTGGTAGTGATGCCAACATATTAAATGCGCAAGGTATCCGTTGTCTGAATCTATCTATAGGGTCAAAAAAAGTTCACACTATGGACGAGGAAATTGCTATGTCAGACCTAGAAAAAGTAACAAAGCTGTGCTATTCACTAATGAGTATATAATTTTTTGTTACATATTTACCCCCTGTTGAATATAATAAAGCATAAGTCTTATTTATTTATCGCTTTTGATTCTCTATGGGGAGGCTGGGAGACCGAAATGAGAAGAATACAACCATGGAAGGGTCTAAAACTTTTATGTAGAAAAGCAGTAGGTCTTTTGCTGGCTGTGGCAGGAATTGCATTGATCATTGAAACTTTGCCTACACATTTGTGGTTGGTTCTTTTGGGAACGTTTTTTATTCGGCTTGGTTGGGGTCTCTATGGAGCAGACAGAAGGCGGTGGCTTTAAGCTGCAAGAGGGGGGAGGAGACCAGATAATGAAATTTTATACTTTCAAAGTTCCTGGACTGGTAGGTTCACTTCTTAAAAGTATTTTGAAGATGTTTCAGAAATAAAAGCGCTTTAAAAGCGCTTTTATTTTAAGAAGATTTTTTAATTTTTCCGGATTTCAAACAACGTGTACATACTTTTACCCTGCACGAGACACCGTTTATGAGAGCTTTCACTCTTTGGATATTAGGTTTCCATGTTCTCTTAGTTTTTATGTTAGAGT
Organism: uncultured Syntrophomonadaceae bacterium; assembly: GCA_964541505.1. Classification (GTDB taxonomy): domain Bacteria; phylum Bacillota; class Dethiobacteria; order PWVN01; family PWVN01; genus CAZLTH01. Next base: position 1,894 of record CAZIRG010000307.1, read on the forward strand.
GGCTGACTCGGTGACCCGTTTGAGTGCTTTTACCACAGATTACACATTTCCTTGACATCTGAACTACCCTCCTTTTTGGGAAGTGGGAAATTGGACGTTGAGGATTGAAGATTTCTAATTTCTAAACCCCAGCCTTCCGTCTAACTTCCAATTTCTAACCTCTAACCTCCAATTATCAAGCCTCAATTTTTAAATGTGATTACGTAACT
>CAZIRG010000308.1:0-2089 GCA_964541505.1 uncultured Syntrophomonadaceae bacterium
TTAAGGAAAATGATGGAAGCGAGTAAAAAATGATGAACTGAGTTGGGAGGACTTCATAACTTCCTTTAGCATTAAAATTTGTGAGATTGCTGCTTGACTCCTAGTAGGACGTATGCTAAACTATAAATACCCCCCCTGAGTAAAAAAGAGGGTGGGGTGTGCAGATAGAGGCAGAAAACTTACCGACTGAAAAAAGGAGGACTGTTACTATGCTGAGAAGAAGATGGATGCTTCCTGCGGTAGCTCATTGCGATAGCGGCTGCATGCTTTAGTCCTAGGTAAGACCCTAAACTACCTGCAGTTCTGGTTATTCACTAAAAGACTCCGGCTTTAGCCGGAGTCTTTTTACTCTCTCTAGATTCTTTTTGTAAAGTAAGGGTAACTTTGTACAAGTTTTGGTTTGATTTCTTTTCTCAAAAGAGACAGTTCTTCTTCTGACGGGAGAGGTGTTATGGTTGTATTTTCTTCCAATTACGAATTGAAATATGGAAAAACCCCTTGACAACGTGAAAACTAAACAGTATACTCATACTAACCAGTTAGTTAATTATTTTCTGTCAAGAATAATATGATAATATGATAATATGCTAGGAGTTAACAGCAATGTTAATGTTACGTCAAAAGTTTAAATTTTCCTTGGAAAAAATAGTTGAAATCTGCCGGGATATTTATGCTGATAACTTGGTTACTGTAGCAGTATTTGGTTCTGTGGGCAGAGATACTCCCAATCCTTACTCGGATATTGATCTTCTAATCGTTGTTGATAATCTTCCTGTGGGAAGATTAAAGCGTGTTTTTCAATTTGCCGCTGTTGAAGAACAGTTTGAACCGTGGTTGAAACAAATGAAAGAGGAAGGTGTTTATACTAGCTTGTCGCCCGTTATTAAAACACCGGGTGAGATTAACAGGGGTAGTTTGCTTTTTTTAGATATGACTGTTGATGCTCTTATTTTGTATGACCGAGATGATTTTTTCCACAATTATCTCGCTGAGCTTCGTAAGCGGTTACAAGAACTGGGTGCTTACAAATTACAGCATGGAGAGCGTTGGCACTGGGTCTTAAAACCAGATTATCAGGTGGGAGATGTGTTTGAAATATGAAGAATGTAACCCTAGCTCAAAGTTACCTTTTTAAAGCAGAAGTAAGGCTTAAAGTGTTAACTTTGCTTATTAATGAAAAGGCTTATTCAGACGTTATAAGAGAGGCACAAGAAGCAGTGGAATTAAGTCTTAAAGGAATTTTAAGGCAGATCGGTGTAGAACCACCTAAACAACATGATGTTGGCTATCTTATTTGTGAGTACAAAGATAAGCTTCCGTCAGATGTTGCTTCTAAGGCAGAGAAATTAGCTCATATTTCTAAATGGTTGCGTAAAGAAAGAGAGTTTTCTTTTTATGGTGATGTCGATTTTATCCCTACCTTGGAATACTCGCTGGAAGATGCTAGGAAAGCTCAAAAAGATTTAATTTTTGTAGTGGATTTAGCTCGCAAAGTTATTCCCAAAGATAAGATAGAGTAAGGAGAACAGGAAATGAGTGCCATCAAAAGTGAAGATAAGAACAGTAAACAAAAAATACTGGATGCCGCCTTGGAAATTTTTGCTGATAAGGGTTTTGACGGGGCAAGAGTTGATGAAATTGCAAAAACAGCAGGGGTAAATAAAGCCCTTTTATATTATTACTTTGAAAGCAAGGAAGCAATCCTGAAAGAACTGATAGAAATAAATGCTAAAGATTTCTTGGCACAGAAAGGTAAGATTTTTGATGTTTCAGGTATAACGCAAGAGACATTTACATTTGAAAAAATGAGCAATTTTATCTCAGCAGCTTTGGAAATGCTTGCTGGAAGAAAAGATATTCTAAAAATTATGTTAAGTGAAACACTAAAATCAGGTCCAGCCGATACAGCATTTTTTGATTTCTCCCAGTCACTGGTGGAAGATTCTCTCTGGCGAGCACAAGATATGGGATTTAAACATCTAGACACCCAATACCTGAAGACAGCCTACTTTTTTATGGCTATAATACCTGTTTGTTCTTTTATAATTCTAGGAGATAAATGGGCTAAATACTCTGGGGACGATCCGGA
>CAZIRG010000309.1:0-2077 GCA_964541505.1 uncultured Syntrophomonadaceae bacterium
GAGATGGAAAGCGAGACGTGAAAAAATGGGAGAGGAGAGAAATAATGATAGAAGTTAAAAACTTATTCTATGACTACACTAAAAAAGGAAACTATGCTGTTAATGATGTATCTTTTGAGATTGCGGCGGGAGAGGCGTTCGGGTTTTTAGGTCCAAGTGGGGCAGGGAAGAGTACTGTGCAAAATATCATGATTGGTTTGTTGAAATTACAAAAAGGCAGTGTTTTATACAGAGGGCAGTCGGTTGCCAAAATGAAAGCTGCTTTTTACAATAGCATAGGGGTATCTTTTGAGTACCATAATCTTTTTTTAAAACTTACCGGTTACGAAAACTTAAAGTATTTTGCTGGGCTGTTTGATGTAAAAACAATTGACGTTATGGAGCTTTTGGATATGGTTGGCTTAAGAGAAGCGGCACATAAAAGAGTTTCAGAATATTCGAAGGGCATGAAACAGCGGATAGTGTTTGCTCGTGCTCTAATTAATACTCCCAAAATATTATTTTTGGATGAACCAACTTCAGGGTTAGACCCGGCGACAGCAAGTCAAATCAGGCAAATAATCAAAGAAAAGAAAGCAGCAGGTTGTACCATTTTTCTAACCACGCACAATATGTTTGCGGCTGAGGATTTATGCGACAGAGTGGCGTTCTTGAATGAAGGTGAGATAGTGGCTGTGGATTCGCCAAGAAATTTAAAACTCAAACATGGAGACAAATCAGTTTTAATTGAATTTACAGGTGAGCAGGATACTGAAAAACAAGTGCTGTTTTTGGATAATGAAGAGGACAAAAACAAACTAAATGAGATTATCAATACTAAAGAAGTGCAAACAATTCACTCACAGGAGGCAACGTTGGAGCAAATATTCATCAAGCTAACCGGGAGGGGGCTCATATAATGGGGAAAGTAGCAAGCTTGTATGTCCAAGACATGAAGATTATGCTGAGAAACTCCTTCGTGCGGCTAATGATGGGGACAGTCGTGATTTTTTTGGTTCTTTTCCATCTTGTCTTACCTGACACCGTGGAACAGCACAGAGCTTTTTACTTCCTAGATAGAAGCGAAAATCAAATTATCGCTGGCATGCTTCCCGAGGAGGAAACAGGAGAAGTAACATGGCTAAACAGTATGGAAGAACTGGAACAGCTGATCATGGACGGTGAAACACCGCTAGGCATAGTTTTTGAAGGAACATTGCTGGAACCACGTTTTACAATTATGCATGGGGAGTTTATGAAGGAGGAAAACATAAATATAGTAGCTGCCTCACTGCGAAATATGCTCGCAGGTATGGCTGGAATCACGCCGCAGGCACAATATGAGACCGTTTTCCTAGGAGAGAGAACAGACCCCTTACCACAAAATAAGATGGCTGTGCCGCTGGTTTTACTATATGAAGTTGCCATATTCAGCTATTTTCTGGCAGCAGTGTTTATCTTTCAGGAAAAGGCGGAAGGCAGTATTAAAGCCTATAGAGTTACTACTGCCGGGGCGGGATCTTATATCGCTTCCAAAACACTTGCCTTTATTACCAAAGGAGTCATCTATGCTTCTTTTTTTGTATTATTGACTTTAGGCTGGTCAGTGAATTGGCTGGCTCTGCTTCCCGTGTTAATTGTAGGCACTACGTTGTTTGGGTTTTTGGGGATCAGTCTAGCAACATTTTTCAACAATCTGTCAGAATGGTTTTTTGTGGGTATGGCAGGGTTGATTATTAACATGTTGCCGATATTTACACTGATTTCGCCAACTTTTTCACCGTTTTATATCGAGTTTATTCCGTCCTATCCTATACTGGTGTTGTTTAATGAAATATTGTTTCCTACCGGTAGGGAGCTAACCCCGCAAATTATCATGCTGGCTATCTTTACTGTCCTTGCCTATATTGTATGCCATCTTCTGGTCAGTAATAAGTTGATGAAGGAGGGTGCTAGATGAAAAAGGTCATAAATTTGTTGTTACAGAGCTTTACCAATGCTACTAGGGATAATCTTATGTTGTATATTATAGTAGCGCCAATCCTCCTGGCATTCCTAATTAGAGCTTTTGTTCCAACAGTAGAAGAGGCACAGCTAA
>CAZIRG010000310.1:0-2051 GCA_964541505.1 uncultured Syntrophomonadaceae bacterium
AAAATGCAAGGAATTCATACAAAAAATTAAAAATGTCAGGTCTTATACCATTGAAGCCAACTAACTTGCAGTCTTCTTTATATGAGAATGTCGCAAAGTAAAAAAGTAACAAGGCAACGAACCACGGATAGACACAGATGAACACGGATTAGGTTTTTAATTTCTAAAAGATTTATGGTTGAAAAGTGCGATTATATTCCCGTGCTAAGTATAGTGAAGGAGAGAGAAAAATGACTAAAAAAGTAGTAACTTTCGGGGAGGTAATGTTGCGTCTGACTTCTCCGGGATTTCAGCGTATTGTGCAGGTTAGCTCTTTTGAAGCTTCTTATGCTGGTGGTGAAGCCAATGTGGCAGCTTCATTGGCCAGTTTTGGCTTAAATGCTTGTTTTGTGAGTAAAGTTCCTGCTAATTCTGTGGGAGAAGCCTGCTTAGCCCATCTTAGAAGATACGGCATAAATACAGATTATATAGCTCAAGGTGGCAATCGGCTGGGTATTTATTTTCTGGAGCCGGGTGCTTCACAGAGATCTTCCCAGGTGATTTATGATCGAGCTGCCTCTGCTATCGCAGAGGCAGCAGAGGATGATTTTGATTGGGAACTTATTTTTGCCGATACTGAATGGTTCCATTTTACAGGTATAACACCGGCTATCAGCGATAAAGCTGCTGTACTTACACTTAAAGCTCTGCAGGCAGCAAAAGGTAAAGGTATTACTGTGAGTTGTGATCTTAATTACAGGGCAAAGCTGTGGAGTCCCAAAAAAGCAAGAGAAGTTATGACTTCTCTCATGCCTTATGTAGATATCTGCCTTGGTAACGAAGAAGATGCCGCCAATACATTCGGCATCATTCCTGCGAATACAGATGTTAACCAGGGAGAGTTGGATTCATCTAGTTATTTAGAGGTAGCGCAAGAATTAATGCAGCGATTTGATTTTAAGTATGTGGCTACTTCTCTGCGGGAGAGCTACTCTGCTTCAGATAACGGCTGGTCTATTATGCTTTATGATGGCAAGAATAGTTACAGGTCAAAGAAATATAACATTCATATAGTTGACCGGGTAGGGGGAGGCGATTCCTTTGCCGCAGGCTTGATTTATTCGCTACTGGGAGACAAAGATTTACAGTCATGTGTAGAGTTTGCTGCTGCTGCCTCTTGTCTGAAACATACTATCCCGGGAGACTTTAACTTGGTCTCTGTGTCCGAGGTGGAAAAACTGCAAAAAGGTGACGGCTCAGGCAGGGTTCAGAGATAGTATGTTACTTCAGGTCGTCAAATTTATAGTTCAAATATTCACGTTTTGGGCATCTTGTACTCCAACCTTGAACCTAATTATCGGATACCGCAAAAGATATGATCTTAGATAATTATCCTACCTTTCTAAAAAATGATTGCCTGTCAGTATAACAGGTAAGCGACTGTTTCGACCACCTGATTTATCAGGTGGTTTCTTTTTGGCAACTACCAACCCGGCAATGAGAGATAGTCTGAAAAATAGAAGTTGTTGAGGTGAAGACATTGCAGGAAGTTTTTGATTTTCTGGCGAAATAATAAACTGAAAGGAAAAAGGGCATAGGTGAGAGCATGGATATAAAAGAACTTAATATCATAATTACTGCTGTCAAGCTGCAGCGGAGCCGGCTTATTATTATCTGTGGTGTCGGCAAAGAAAACCTCAAGCAGCAGTGCAGTGTAAAATATGGTATAAAAAACATAAATATAAGCCAGGCACTGGCTAAAAAATTACTGTCTATCCCTAGCGCCAGGAGAAGCATGCGTGTGCAGAGATGTTTAACTGAAATACTGCGCAGGTTTGATGACGAGATTTTGTGGCTGGATAGGATACAATTACTTTTCTACCCGGAGCTAAAATTTGACACTGTACAGTTTTTTCAAAATGCCAGTAGAAACAAAACCCTGCTTCTCGCTTGGGAAGGAACGTATAAAAACAACAAGTTAATCTATGCTGAACCTGGGCATCCTGAATATAAAGTGTTTTCAGAAATTGACCCCTACTTATTTAGAGGTTAGAGGTTAGAGGTTAGAGGTT
>CAZIRG010000311.1:0-2033 GCA_964541505.1 uncultured Syntrophomonadaceae bacterium
TATTAAGTAGAAGGAGAGATGCAAAAAATGGATACTATATGGTCGCATATATTGGCAAATACAATCTGGACTGAGATAGGTACTGCTATTGGCATTTTTTTTATTTTTATTTTATTGCGAAAACTATTTGTACAATATCTTTTTAATTTGATATTAAAACTTGCTCATAAAACAAAAACAAGTTTAGACGAAAAAATACTCTTGGCTTTTAAAAAACCATTGCAATTTCTTTTTATTGTTGTAGGATTTTATTTTGCATTAATCTATCTAGATTTAACACCAGCACAAGAATTTCTATTATCAAGATTGTTTCGCTCTTTTATGCTGATATTTCTGGCAGCAGGGTTTTATAATCTAGCTGATGGAGAGTCTGCCTTATTTGATGAGGTAAAAGAAAAATTTGGTATTGAAATTGATAGAATTCTGATACCATTTTTATCTACAATAATGAGATTTGCTATTATTGTTTTGACTATTACAATTATAGCCGGGGAATGGGGTTTCGATGTCAACGCTTTTATTACTGGGCTTGGCTTAGGGGGCTTAGCTTTTGCCTTAGCAGCTAAAGATACTATTGGAAACATTTTTGGTGGTATAGTTATTATCACTGACAAGCCTTTTTCTATCGGAGATTGGATTTATACTCCCAGTGTGGAAGGTACTGTAGAAGATATCTCTTTTAGAAGTACTAGAATAAGAACTTTTGCCCAAGCTTTAGTAACTGTTCCTAACTCAACATTGGCCAACCAACCAATAACAAATTGGACCAGGATGGGAAAGCGTCGCATAACTTTTAACCTGGGAGTAACCTATACAACACCGCGAGATAAATTAGTAAAATGCTTAGAAAATATCAGAGAAATGCTTAAAAATCATCCGGCAATTCACCAGGAAACTATTTTTGTACGTTTCAACCAGTTTAGCGAAAGTAGTTTAGATATTTTCTTGTATTTTTTTACTAATACCACCAACTGGAACAACTACTTGGAGGTGCGAGAGGATGTTAATTTAAAAATAATGGAGATACTGGAAAACGAAGGTGTATCTGTAGCTTTTCCCAGCAGAAGTATTTACTTTGAAAATTCTCTTGATACACAAACTCTACATCAAAAAGAAACTCATTAGCTAACGATTAAAATAAAGCTAAGTTGCTACAACAGCTTATACAACTTTAAGAATGCTTTAATGCTTTAAGGATGCCTTAATAGGTTTAGTAGTTACATATTTTTAAAAATAAAAGGAGCGTGAAAAAATTGGCAAACCAGTCAGGTAAACGAGCAGGTGTAGTACTTCCTGGATGTGGTGTTTCTGATGGGGTTGAGATTCACGAAGCAGTACTTACTTTGCTAACTCTGGACAGAGCAAAGGCAAAAATTATCTGTGTTTCACTTGATAATCCACAATACCATGTTATCAATCATAGCAACGAACAAGAAGTTCTAGAAGAAAGCAGAAACATGTTAATAGAGGGAGCGCGAATTGCCAGGGGTAATATTACAGAAATACAGAAAATCAGTGCAGATGACCTTGATGTTTTAATTTTCCCCGGTGGTTATGGTGCTGCCAAAAATCTGTGTGATTTTGCATTTAAAGGTAGTGACTGCACCGTAAACCAGGAAACAGAACGCCTTATCAAAGAAATGCATGTTGCAGGAAAACCTATAGGCTTTATATGTATCGCTCCAGTTATTGCTGCTAGAGTATTGGGAAAGCATCACCCTTTACTGACCACCGGATCTTATTCAGAAGTGGCTAAATCTATCGAAGATATGGGCGGGAAGCATATTACTTGTAAAGTCGATGAAATTACAGTTGATGAAAAAAACAAAATAGTATCTACTCCGGCTTATATGCTGGGACCCGGTATCGCTGATATAGCTACGGGAATTGAGAAGTTGGTTTGGAAGGTATTAGAGTTAAGTCGTTAAATGTGGGAAAGAGGGTGTCTACTTACACTTCGGTGCATTTATGTTTTTAATTCTAACTTGTTGATAATATCACTGCAGAAAGTCTAATATTTACAGTGATATTAT
>CAZIRG010000312.1:0-2031 GCA_964541505.1 uncultured Syntrophomonadaceae bacterium
CTTTTTTAAATGCAAGTTGCGGATTGATGGAGTTGCCGAAGGCATTAATTTAATTAAATTAAAATTAAAATCTGAGGTTGGTAGGTATATTTTACCTGCCAACCTCAGATTTTAAAATTTTAAAAAGAGGTGATGAAATGGAGTTTTTCGGAATAATTCTTAATAGAATTAACAGAGTTGTAGAATATGTTGTAAGCATTTTTTTGGCTATTATGGTAGTTGTAATATTTCTACAGGTTATTTTTCGATTTGTTATTAGTTCTCCTTTGCCGTGGTCGGAAGAATTAGCCAGATATATTCTTGTTTGGATATCTTTTTTAGGGGCTAGCATTGGAGTAAAAAGGCAAAGCCATCTAGGAATTGAGGTGGTTACAAAACTTTTGTCTGCAAGGTTCAGAAAAATTAGCATATTAATTGCAAATCTAAGCTCTATTGGACTTTTTATTATTATGGTTCGGTGGGGTTACCATCTTTCGAATGTTGTTTCAAGCCAGTTTTCTCCTGCAATGAAAATATCCATGTTTATACCCCAGTCAGCAATATTTATTAGCGGTATTTTAATGTTATTTTATGGGATATATAATCTTATGATAACATTCAAAAGCTTAAAGGAGGAAGTTTGATGATAGCTGTGTTATTTTTAAGTTTGATATTTTTTCTTATTATCAAAGTACCTATTGCCATAGCTTTAGCTCTGGCTTCGATAACGGCTATTATAGTTAACGGCAACATTCCTCTTGTGATTATTGTGCAAAGAATGTTTTCAGCAACAGATTCATTTCCTTTAATGGCGGTACCTTTTTTTATTTTAGCAGGATCTCTGATGGAGTTTGGTGGGATATCAAAACGACTTATTGACTTTGCTTACTCCGTTGTTGGAAGGGTTTCTGGAGGACTAGCTTTAGTTTCAATAGTTGCAAGTATGTTTTTTGGTGCTATATCTGGAGCTGCCGTTGCTACTGCGGCTGCTATTGGTTCTGTCCTTATCCCTGCCATGATGAGAAGAGGTTATGATAAAAATTTTGCTGCTTCCGTTCAAGCTACCGCAGGAACCTTGGGGGTTCTGATACCGCCGAGTATACCACTGATTATTTATGGAGTATTGGCAGGGGTCTCTATTGGTGCTTTATTTGTAGGAGTAATTATGCCGGGCATTCTTGTAGGGGTTTCACTTATGTTTGTTGCCTATAAAATATCAAAAGATAGAGGATATGTAGGTGATAAAAAATCGGATTTCTCAGAGGTTCTAAATACTTTTAAAGATGCGATTTTTGCTTTATTAATGCCTGTTATAATTCTGGGAGGGATTTATGGAGGCGTATTTACTCCTACCGAAGCAGCAGTTGTTGCAGTAGTTTATGGATTTATAATAGGAGTGTTTGTGCATAAGGAACTTAAATTTAGTCAATTACAAGAAATTCTGACAAACACAGTAGTAACTACTGCTATGATAATGTTTATTATTGCCTCAGCATCAATTTTCGGGTGGGTATTAGCAGCAGAACAAATACCCCAAGTAGTTGCTGATGCAATACTATCCATTTCTAGCAATCCCATTGTTATTTTGCTATTTATAAATATATTGCTACTGCTTTTAGGAACTTTTATGGATACTGTTGCAGCGATTATTATTGTTGTACCTGTATTGTTGCCTGTAATTCTTCAAATAGGTGTTGATCCTTTACATTTTGGGATAATAGTTGTTGTTAATTTGGCTGTTGGAATGGTTACTCCACCTCTAGGGGTTTGTCTATTTGTGGTGTGTGGAATTGCAAAGATAAAACTCGAAGATATTTCAAAAGCAGTATTACCGTTTCTTGCAGTAATGATTATTGTTATTATAATTTTAACATATGTTCCTGCGATTTCAACTTTTTTACCGAAATTTTTAGGAATGTAAAATGGTCGAGATTCTTGCTACTCCCTGATAGACTGAAAAGCGGCAAAAAATTATCTCAAAGCTGCTCTCAAGCTGTTGTAGCAAATACCAAAGTGAGCATTGATTTTATTAATCAGAAGGAGCGGAAAATC
>CAZIRG010000313.1:0-2028 GCA_964541505.1 uncultured Syntrophomonadaceae bacterium
TTGCAAACACATGTTCGAATAATTTTAACACGGAGGTGACTGCTGACCCGCCTTTCGGCAAAGCAATTTGCAAAGCAATTTACCGGGTTATAGCAAATCAAATGAAAAAAACACGACCTAAAAAAAATGTTTCCAGAGGAATACTATTATTTATTTTATTGTTATCATTGGCAGCTTCTTTTTTATTTACTTTACGGAAAAACCTGCAAGCTCAGGAGGAACTTATTTATCTAGAAGTAACTGTCCAAAAGGGAGATACTTTATGGACAATTGCTCGTAATAATCTTCCCATCGGTTATGATATAAGGGAGTATATCTGGATTATTCAAAGAAATAATCAGATAGAAGGAGCAATTATTTTTCCGGGGCAGATACTTCGCTTACCGTACAAGCAAAACCATTAAAATTATTCGCCAGCTAAATTTAATCCTTTAATCCATTGCCATTATTTTTCAGGATTAATTTATTTACACCATTGAGATAAGCTTTTACACTGGCTTCAATAATATCTGTACTGGTGCCTCTACCAATAATTGTTTTTCCCTGGTAGTTAATTTTAATAGATACTTCGCCCAAAGCTTTTCTTCCTTTAGTAACAGCCCTAAGATTGTAGTTCTCCAGACGTGGCGAAATATTTGTAATCTTATCTATGGCATTGTAGGCTGCGTCAATAGGACCTGCACCACTGGCAACTTCTTCAAAGACAGCATTGTCCCGGCAGAGCCTTACTACTGCTGCCGGAATGCTTTTTGTGCCGCTGATAGTTTGCAGATACTCAAGGAGATAAACTGGCACATAATCTACAGCAAATTGATCAGCTGTCAGAGCTTCTAAATCTTCGTGATAGATTTCTTTTTTCTTATCGGCTAACTCCACAAATTTAAGATAGAACTTTTCAAAGTTAGCATCAGAAAGTACATATCCTAACTCAGCTAGTTGGTGTTTTACTGCATGGCGTCCTGAACGTGCAGTTAAAAGCATTTTTCCAGCCTGACCGCCAATAAGTTCTGCGTTAATAATTTCGTAGGTGCTTTTGTTTTTTAATATCCCATCTTGATGAATTCCGGAAGAGTGAGCAAAAGCATTCTTACCGACAACTGCTTTATTAACAGGAATGGGAATACCACTTAAATTACTAACCAGACGGCTGGTTTTATATATTTCTGTTAGATTTAAAGTTGTTTTGTACTTGTTAAAATAATCTTCTCTTACTTGCATGGCTACAACAATTTCTTCCAGTGCTGCATTGCCGGCTCTTTCACCCATGCCATTTATATTACATTCGACCTGCCGTGCACCGTTTTCAACTGCTTCCAGAGAGTTTATCACTGCGAAACCTAAATCGTTATGACAATGAACGCTTAAAGTGGCTTTGTGAATATTACTCACTTTCTCAAAAATATTTTTAATGAGTTTGCCATATTCTTGTGGTACAGCAAAGCCAACAGTATCTGGTATATTAACAGTAGTTGCTCCGGCAGCAATTACAGCAGTGATAACTTTATGCATATATTCTTCTCTGGCGCGAGTGGCATCCTCTAGGGAATATTGTACATCTTGTGTGTATTTTTTGGCGTATTTCACAGCTTCAACCGCTGTATTTAAAAGATCTTCAGGATCTTTACGCAACTTATACTTCATGTGGATATCTGATGCTGCTAAAAAAACATGAATGCGCGGATTTGCAGAGTCTTTAACTGATTCCCAAGCGCAGTCGATATCTTCTTTTACTGTTCTAGCTAGTGCCGCAATTACCGGACCTTTTACGTCACGGGAGATAGCTTGAACAGCCTTAAAATCACCGGGAGAGGAGATAGGGAAGCCTGCCTCGATAATGTCTACTTTTAACTTTGCTAACTGCCGGGCTATTTCCAACTTTTCGTTGGCATTTAGTTTTGCTCCTGGAGTTTGTTCACCATCACGCAATGTACTGTCAAAAATATAAATTTTTTCTTTCAATTTGTAAATTCTCCTTTCATTTCTGTCTCTGGTGCGTAACTAAAGTAAAAAACTTAAAAAAGCTCAATA
>CAZIRG010000314.1:0-2027 GCA_964541505.1 uncultured Syntrophomonadaceae bacterium
CTTTTTTAAAGGCAAATTGCGGATTGATGGAGTTGCCGAAGGCATTAATTTAATAACTAATTTTATAACTAATTTTTAGATTTTTATACCTCCTTTTTAATCAGCTTTTTTCACTTGATTTTCTCTGCAAACTACAACAACCCTCCCCTTTTAAGTACGTTTATTATAATGATTAATTTGCAAACGTACATAAGGCAAGTATATGAGTAAAATCCCCACAAGTCAAGTAATGTGTTTACATTCTTAATAGTTATTTTTCACAAACTCAGAACCTTTCCTGAGGGCTTTTTCATTAACAGCAAGTAAGCTATGTCTGCGTTTTGGCAAAACTTTTTTCAAGGTCTCGCTTACAGTATCTAAAGAAACCACTTTGGTAATTTCTACAAATGCCCCTAAAGCTACCATATTAGCAGCCTTATCACTTCCGACCGCCAGCGCTAGGTCATTTGCCGGTAGATGCAAAACTTTTATGTCCTTTCTTGCTGCTTTTCGGTCTATTAGGGAAGTGTTACTAATCAGTAAACCATTTGGCTTTAGTTTTTGTTCAAATTTATCAAGGGATGGTCTGTTCATAGCAATAACTTCGCTGAGCAAACCGGTTACAGGTGAAGCAACAGGTTCTGTGGAGATAACAACTGTACAGTTTGCCGTACCACCTCTCATTTCAGGACCATAGGAGGGCATCCAAGTAACTTCTTTGCCTTCCAGCATGCCTGAGTAGGTTAACAAACGCCCCATAAGCATAACACCCTGCCCACCAAATCCGGCAATAACAATTTCATGCAACATAATTATTCCTCCTCTTGAGGCTGGCTAAAGACTCCCAAGGGGAAATAAGGAATCATGTTTTCTTGCAGCCACTCCAAAGATTCTAGAGGTGTCAGTCCCCAGTTGGTCGGACAGGTAGAAAGAATCTCGACCATAGAAAAACCTTTCTTCTCTAGCTGTGTCTCAAAAGCTTTTTTAATCGCTTTTTTTGCCTTGTTAATGTTTGAGATATTATGCAGCGAAACTCTGGCTATATAAGCAGCACCCGGCAAAGTTGCCAGCATTTCCGACATTTTGATGGGATGACCGCAAAGTTCAATCTCTCTGCCGCGCGGTGAAGTTGTTGTCACCTGGCCAGGCAGTGTGGTAGGAGCCATTTGCCCCCCTGTCATGCCATAGATAGCATTGTTCACGAAAATTGCAGTAATTTTTTCTCCTCGTGCTGCCGCATGAACGATTTCTGCCATACCTATAGATGCCAAATCGCCATCACCTTGGTAAGTGAACAGCACATTATCAGGGTTTACTCTTTTAGCACCAGTCGCTACGGCAGGAGCCCTGCCATGTGAGGCTTGGTACATATCAAAATTAAAATATTCGTATGCTAGCACTGAACAACCCACCGGGGCAATACCGATAGTTTTTTCCTGTATGCCTAATTCATCTATAACTTCAGCTACTAACCTGTGAATAATCCCGTGTGTACAACCAGGGCAATAATGCATCTTTTTATCATTTAAAACAGCTGTTTTCATAAATACTATTTTCATTTAATTCCACCTGCTAACTATTTCTTTTATTTTCTTGCTAATTTCTGCCGGGGCAGGTACTACCCCACCATTTCTACCATAAAACTCTACCTGTTTTCTACCACTGACAGCTAGCCTTACATCTTCTACCATTTGACCGGTGTTCATTTCAATAGTGAGGTAGCTTTTTGCTGTGCTGATGGTTTTTTCGAAGGGTTCAACAGGAAAAGGCCAAAGGGTGATTGGTCTGATCATACCTACCTTAAGTTCTTCTTTTTTCAGTTCCTTAATAGCTGTTTTTGCTATCCTAGCCACTGTACCATAAGCTACAACTATCAAATTAGCCTCCTCACAGTTATACAATTCATATCTGGCTTCGTTTTCTATTATCTTCTGATATTTTTTCTGCAGTTCTAGATTATGTTCTTCCAGCTTTTCAGGCTGCAGGTACAAAGTGTTAATGATATTTTTCTTTCTTCCTCTCATACCGGTAAGAGCCCAGTCTTTTGT
>CAZIRG010000315.1:0-2009 GCA_964541505.1 uncultured Syntrophomonadaceae bacterium
TTCAAACTCCTTACTCTGCCGCTTAAAATATTCTGCACATAAAAGGTTTTTCCTTCAAAAAGCTTCTCCTAATGATAAAAAAGAGGTTTATATTGTTTAATCTTTCAATCGCTTAATCAGAGAAACCATGTTAAGACCTAAATTGCGACAGGTTTCCAGCGCTACCTTATCTTCTGCTACACTTCTATAGAATGATGCTTTTTCATTATCATAGCTTTTATACAAAGTAGCCATCGGACCACCACTGATAATCGAATCCTTCCCCTGGCGATCATTCACAATCAGCAAGCCATGACTTCTCAAAAAATTATATAGAATTTGTAAAGTTATTTCTTGACCACCATTTCTCAAACCAGCCACAACCAAAGCTCCACCTACTTTGCCATCTAGGTAATTTGCAGTCATATGCAGCGGTCGGGAACGATCTATAAAGTCTTTCAACCGCCCTGTAACATTGGAAAAATATACCGGAGAACCAAGAATAATACCTTCAGCCTGTTTCAATTTTTCATAAAGTTCTGTCATATCATCATCTTTAATGCTGCACTCTGATTTGAAAAGACATTTGTTGCAGGAAGTACAAGGCTTAATATCTAAGTCTGTTATTTCTAGAAGTTCTGTCTCTGCCCCTTGAGTTTTTGCTGCCTCCAGCGCAATTTCCAGCAATAGTGCTGTGTTCTTCCCTTTTCTGTGACTACCGTTAATCGCAAGAATCTTCAAAGTAATCCCTCCGTTTCCTCTTCCTTCGTTTTTTGCCCCCGATGCACCTTCTTACTCCTCAATCTAAAACCCAAAATCTGATTCCAACCCCCATCCAGCTTCCAACCTCCAACCAACTTAACTCAAACCTAACCCAAAACTCCATAACTTTCGTAATCCTTATTAACCGTTAATAGTTGACCGTCAACTGATTCCCTCGTCCCCCTGTCAACTGCCAACTCTCCCCCCGTCTTCATCCATTACCTCACTTCCGTATTTTTTTCGTAAATAATGCGCAAGCCTTCTAAGGTAAGAAACTGGTTAACTTTATCTATACTCCGTGAAGCAACCGCTATCCTAGCGGCATGCCCACCCGTAGCCACTACCAGGGATTTGCTCCCTAACTCTTTTTTTATCCGCTCAACAATGCCGTCTACTTGTCCCACAAAGCCAAAATAGATGCCTGATTGCATACTGCTAACAGTATCTTTGCCTATTATCTTCTGTGGACAAAGAAACTCCACTCGGGGAAGTTTGGCGGCCCGCTGGAAAAGAGCTTCAGTAGAAATACCAATACCGGGAGCAATTGCTCCTCCCAAGTACTCCCCACGAGAGGAAATAGCACAAAAAGTAGTGGCCGTACCAAAATCAACAATTATAAGAGGCGTGTCGTAAAGGTGAATAGCTGCCACAGCATTCACTATTCTATCTGCTCCTACCTCACGCGGATTGTCCATGCGAATATTGAGTCCGGTCTTTATGCCGGGACCAACTACCAACGGTGGCAAGGCAAAGTACTTCTCCGACATAGCCACAAGTGCCGGGACCAAAGGAGGAACAACAGTAGAAATAATTATACCTTTTATGTTTTTAAACTCCAACCCACTACAGGCCATAAGATTTTTTAGAAGAATACCATACTCATCTTCTGTTTGTTGGCGAGCTGTAGAAATACGCCAATGATAAAGAAGTTTACTTTTTTGAAATAGTCCCAAGACAATATTGGTATTTCCCACATCTATAGTTATAAGCATGTTTTACTCTCCGTTCTTAAATCTTAAGTTTTTCGTAACTAGTAAGGTCTATTGAACTGTTTTTAAAATTATCTCATGTGTTGCTCTCAAGCTGTTACAGCATATACCAGAGTGAGCATTAATTTTACTAATCAGAAGGAGCGGAAAATCTTAAAATCATAAAAAATCATAAACTTTTGAGCAGTAAAAGCACAAACTAATGATATCAAAAATAAAAACAAATAACAATCCCTTGTGAAAGAGTTAGTAAGTGACTAAGTGACTAAGTGACTAAGT
>CAZIRG010000316.1:0-1995 GCA_964541505.1 uncultured Syntrophomonadaceae bacterium
AACTACATATTGAATATATTGAATTTTATTTTAGTGAGGTGGTGGTTAATGCTTAGATTCAGACGTTTTTCTATTTTATAGTTGTGTTTTTCGCTAGTGTATGCGTGGGTATTGATTTCATTATTATTTAGAGGAGGTAGTTTGATGAGTTCTGTAGATTATAACATGAAGGATTATGATCAGACAAGAGCTGAATTTAAACTGGAAGTGCCGGAGTATTTTAATTTCTCACGTGACGTTTTTGACAAATGGGCTGCTGACCCCGAGAAGGTGGCTATGTTATGGACAGATGACAAGGGTAATGAAAGAAAGATAACCTATGCCGAGTTCTCAGAGAGGTCGAAAAAACTTTCTAATTTTTTTGATAAAAATGGCTTAAAAAAAGGTGATACGGTAATTGTTATTCTTCCCCGGGTGGTGGAATGGTGGGAAACTTTCTTGGCTTGTTTGAGAAGTGGTTTGGTGATTTCTCCTGGAACTTCACAGCTAACCCCAAAAGATATCAAGTATAGGTTTGACATGGCAGAAGCGGTGGCAATTATAACTAATGAGGAAAATGCAGGCAAGGTTGATTCTGTAATTAATGAGTGTCCTACTGTGAAAACTAAAATAATTACCGGCGAAAGAGAAGGCTGGATTAGCTACTTCGATATTGATAAAGAAAGTAGTGAATTTGCAACTGTCAATACTTTGAGCGAGGACCCTTCCATATTATATTTTACATCGGGGACAACCGGATATCCTAAAATGACCTTGCATACTCATGCTAGCTACCCGATAGGACATATACTTACAGGAAAGTTTTGGCTTGACCTGAAGCCAACGGATTTACACTGGAATTTATCTGATACTGGTTGGGCTTTTGCTGCTTGGTGCAGTTTTTTTGGTCCTTGGAATATGGGAGCAACTATCTTTGTAGAACACAGTACGGGTAAATTTGATGCCAAAAAAACTTTGGCAATATTAAGCAAATACCCTATTACCGTTCTCTCTGGACCACCGACGGCTTACAGAGTTTTAGTTTTAGAAGATTTGACGAAGTATAACTTGAAGTCGGTGCGTCATTGTGTGGGGGCGGGAGAACCACTTAATCCTGAAGTTATCGAAACATGGAAGAAGGGTACTGGGACGATTATTCGGGATGGTTATGGTCAGACAGAGACGGTTATATTGATAGGAAATTTTCCACCGTTAGAAGTTAAACCTGGCTCCATGGGCAAGCCTTCTCCCTGCTTTCACATCGCAGTAATTGATAATGAGGGTAATGAACTACCTCCAGGCAAAGAAGGCGATATCGCTGTTAAGATTGCGCCGGAAAGACCGGTTGGTTTGTTCAAGGAATATTGGAAAGATCCTGAGAGAAGCAAGGCTGTCATAAAAGGAGATTGGTATATCACCGGGGATAGGGCTACTATTGATGAGGACGGTTATTTCTGGTTTGTAGGTAGGTCAGATGATGTTATTCTAAGTTCCGGTTATAGAATCGGACCTTTTGAAGTCGAAAGTGCTTTGATTGAACACCCATCAGTAGCAGAATCTGCTGTGGTAGCTAGTCCCGATGAAGTACGAGGTGAAATAGTAAAAGCTTTTGTTGTTTTAGCTCCTGGCTACAAGGCTTCAGAGGAATTAAGCAAAGAACTTCAAAATTTTGTCAAAAAAAGCACAGCCCCGTACAAGTATCCACGGGAAATAGAATTTGTTGAGAGTTTACCCAAAACAGTCAGTGGCAAAATTAGAAGAATAGAGTTGAGAGAAAGAGAAGATGCCAAGAAGAAGAAATAAAGTATCCTAAAAGTAAAAAATCTGAAAGCGTTAAATTAAAAAGACCGTAAGGTCTTTTTAATTGCAAATTTTTATAATTTATTGTACTGTATAGATAGATGAGAAAAGATATATTATTTGTAACTACTTGAGCCTTGCTGTTACAGCAATACCACGTATTCTCACATCCAGTATTATCGGTGCTCAAATCTTGAGGGCAGTACAATAACTCCT
>CAZIRG010000317.1:0-1974 GCA_964541505.1 uncultured Syntrophomonadaceae bacterium
CTTATTTTAGGACTTTTTGTTCTATTTTGTAAAGTTAAAGAAAAGTTTATATTCTTTTTACAATTTCTTTACTTCTATTTAACTTTTTCTTAACACTCTTTTGCTATAGTGTTTATAAGCTTTAGGGACTAGTTTGCCAAAACTCTAGCAGCAACAAAAAAAAAGGGGGGGGAGAATATCTTGCTTTTAAAGCATATGAAATACTGATAATCTGCTTAGAGGCCAAATTTCAATAAGGAAAAGTTCAGTAAAAACAAAGGAGGTACAATACATATGTTAGAAACAATTAAAAGTATCCTGTCAAAAGGGACAATAGGTTTGGGATTACTGGTATTTACCTTTATCAGTGTGTCCAACGTCTTTTTAACAACACCTTCTCTTCAGGCTGCAAGCACAGAACAACGTAGTGTAATTTTTATCCATCCGGACGGGGCAAATGCTTCTCATTTTACAGCCGCCCGGCTTCTTTTGCATGGACCTGACGGAGAACTGCAATGGGACAAGCTGCCACATGTAGCCATATATAAGCCGCATATTTTGGATAATCTGCAGGCAGGATCAGTTGGTGGGGCTGTAGCGCATGCTTCCGGTGTCAGGAGTAACTTTAACTATTATGGTTTGGGAGCAGACCGGGAAGAATTAACTACGATTACGGAAGAAGCCAGAGACGCAGGTTTTGCTACCGCTTTAGTCAACAGTGGGACTATTACCGAGCCAGGCACGGGAGCTTTTGTAGCTAATGTTGTCTCCCGTAGAGACCATGCAGAAATTGCCCGGCAAATTATAGAGTCCGGCGTGGAAGTAATTCTTGGCGGCGGTGAACGTTGGTTCTTGCCACAAGGAACCAGCGGCATTCATGGTGAAAGCGCCCGAGAAGATGACCTTGATTTAATTCAAAAAGCCAGAGACAAGGGATATACTATTGTTTTTACAAGAGAAGAATTGCTAGCAATTGATTTAGATAAAACAGAAAAACTGCTTGGTCTTTTTGCTGCCAATCACACCTTTAATGCCAAACCAGAAGAGTATCTCCGTGAAAACAACTTACCCCATTACTGGGATTATAGCCCTACGTTAGCCGAAATGGTGCAGGTAGCCATAGAGATTTCCTCTCGCAATGAAAAAGGGTTTTTACTGGTAGTGGAAGAGGAAGGTACCGATAATTTCGCCGATGTAGCCAATAATGCGGAAGGTACCATAGTTGCGCTTGAACGTACTGACGATGCCATCGGTAAAGCCCTTGCTTTTGCTAAAAAAACCCCTGGCACATTAGTAATCACAGCCGCAGATTCAGATGCTGGCGGCATGCAGATATTTGCCCCCAGCCCCAGCGGAATAGAAGGATGGGAAGGTACTGTGCCCACTATAACCAACATTCCGGGGGCATGGCATGACAACATGGCACCAGCCGATGGTGTTGGCGGAACAGGCGGCAAACCCTTTAGTACACCGTGCGGTACATGGCAGTTTGGTATAAGCTGGGCTGGTCAGGCTGACTTTGCCACTACATTGATTGCCCGGGCCTATGGTGCTTATGCCGAGTTAGTAACTGGCAATATTGACAATACAGATATTTATCACATCATGAAAAAAGCTTTAGGGCTTACAGAACTAGCTCCTGCTCAAGAAACTATCAGCTATACAGTCAAATCCGGAGACCTTTTATGGAAGATTGCAGAAAAACATGGTACCACCTGGGAAGTATTGCAGGAAATGAATAACTTAGAAAACCCACATCTCATATTCCCGGGACAAAAATTAATTATTCCTAAGTAATTAGCAAGGATAAAGAACTTTAATGCAAGCCAAGGAGCAGAGCCGCTAGCCGCCTCTGCTCCTTGATTATATTGAGAGCCTGCAAAAAACCTCCCTCTCAACTCTCAACTTAAAATAGTAAACTTACAATCCATTATCTTGAGAGGATCCAGTAAACTAACTGCCTTGCTCTTACCAATAACCTCCCAGCTTAAATCA
>CAZIRG010000318.1:0-1973 GCA_964541505.1 uncultured Syntrophomonadaceae bacterium
ATATTAAAGGCACTATTAAAGCTAGGTTATTTTTAGAATTACTGAAAAGTATTTTCCAACAAGGGTTTGCAGAAGAACGAATTATAAAGATAATGACTTTGATGAAGAAGTTAGGCACAGAAAAGAGTGCTGTTGAGTATATAGAAACTGTAATTTTCTATATGCTGAATGTTAGAGATGATGTAAATGTTGAAAAACTGGTAAAAATAGATAGAAAATATAAATTTGGAAAGGAGCATTTAATTATGAGTGTGGCTGAACAGTTAAGGCAGGAAGGTAGACAGGAAGGCAGACAGGAAGGCAGACAGGAAGGCAGACAGGAAGGCAGACAGGAAGCTTTAATCAGAACTGCCCGTAAGGCATTGATGAAGGGCATGCAGATTGATGACGTAGTAGAGTTGACAGAATTATCTAGGGATGAGGTAGAAAAGCTGTTGGCTAAGGTTAAAAATTAATTGTTTCAGTGTTAAATAACTCTACCACTACTAGTAGGGTTATTTTGTTTTTTAAAAAATAGCAGCAGTAAGCATGCTTGAAAACAACAATCAACACAATAGTCAACACAATAGAACACAATAGGACTGTCCCTTATGTCCCTTATTATATTTATATAAGATGACTTAGAAGTATCTTATGAGGGTGGTTTTTATGACCCGAGAACTTAGCCTGCTGGCAGGAATTTTTAAAAACCTAGTAGTTGAAAAAAGTAGTGCCACCGGCAGTAATGACTCGACAGCTTTAAAACTGCCGGTTAAGTTCATCGCCATTATAAAAAAAATAAACCAAGAACTGGCCTTGCTCACCTGGAAAGGTAAAAGCTTTTATGTGCAAATAGACACACCCGTGAAGGAAAATGAGCTACTTTTGCTGCAATTAAAGAAAGAAAGCCAAGGCAAGCAGTTCTACCAAGTTATCGCTCGTTCCCCGGCTGAGGGAGAAAATTCCTGTACAACCAGTTGGTACGTCTTCCCCCCTCAAAGAGAAAATACACCGCCGCTGCCTTTCTTAAAGTTAAATTACTTCCAACACCAAAAAAGAAATTATGACGATGAACCAACCGGTCCATCGCTGGAAATAGCCTTACAAACTCGCCATCTTGGTTTTATAATCCTGCGTTTTTCCTCCTTTACTTCCCCTTATACCTGTCGCCTGCTGGTAGAGAGAGAAGATTACGGCACACTGCTGCAATCTAGCTTATCCCTGCTCCAAGAACAGCTTGAAAAACAATCACTCCCGATAATTTTTCTTCCCTTTAAGGTGATTTCTTCGCCGAATAAAAAAACAGATGAAACTGAGTTAAATCTGTTTTTAGATAAAAAAGCTTAAAATTGCCTGTTGTTTTCATGGTCTCTTTGAAAGCAACCCTATTCCAGACATGTCTGCGCCCATGAGATAACAACTTTATTCTATTTTCTGATAAAAAACTATCATGACCCAGAAAAGGTAAAATATGAGGATACTGTTATCGAAGTCAGCTCTTTTAAAAATGGGATTGATTATGTAGTTACAAAAAGACTTTGTCAGCAATAAACTAAAAGAAACGTTTACCGATATGTTGTTTAGCGTTAAATTAGCTGGACAGGATGTTTATTTGTATTTTTTGTTTGAGCATAAAAGCAAGCCTTATGCCGATGTATCGCTACAATTGTTAGGCTATCTATTAGATGTTTGGAAATCAATAGATAGACCTGCTGGCGCTAAGCTGCCGGTGGTAATTCCTTTGTTAATCTATCACGGACGCAGCACTTGGAATGTGGGACTAAAGTTATCTGATTTGTTTTCTAATATACCTCAATCTTTACAGGACTATATACCTGACTATAAGTATTTGTTAATTGCTTGATTTTTTTAGTTCCGTTTCTTCCTGTGCTAGTATTTTATAGATGCGGTATTTGTAAGTTAGTTCGGTGTCTAAAAATTTGCGAACTGTGCAATAGCTATCAAACTTTCATGCTGCCAATGTGAACGAAAGA
>CAZIRG010000319.1:0-1973 GCA_964541505.1 uncultured Syntrophomonadaceae bacterium
ATTAAATTAAAAATTTTACCAAAAATAATAATTTGAATCTTCTCTTAAAATCATTTTCTTTTAGAAACTGGCAAAAATTACTTTATACACTTTATACATTTAAAAGCTTTTCCAAATTAGCACCATATTTTGCAGACAACACTTCTCCAAAATCAGAAATGACACGATTTATATAAATATCATGTCTAATATAATTTTTAACAATTTGCAAAATCCCTTTATTCGAGGTATAATAACCCTCCGTTTCACCAAGCTGGTTTTTAACCATAAACATTCCTTGAGAAGCGTCAATTACCAGAAGAAATTCTGTGCTATGCATCTCGTAAACCACTGGCAGCATCACATGTTTAAAATTCTTTCCCAAGGAAACTTTTCCTTCACCCATCTGAATGCTTATTATCTCTACACCTTTTTTATGCGCCTCCTCTAAATTCCTTTCAACTGCTTTGCCCTCTGCCTGCCAAAAACTCATGATAATTTGCTTCTTAGCCAGATCTATAAGTTCCCTGGCTTTATCTAGTAAATTTTCATATCCCTGCAGCTGCCAGAGATAATCGGGAATTTTACCCTTGCAAATTTTATCCTTGTTTTTATTTAAAAATCCTGTTACTCTATCAAATTCTTTTTGTTTAGTATTTATATAATCACCAAGGGGAAGTGGCTGATAGCGAGTTGGATTATTCCCAGCAGGGTAGATTATTCCCTTTTCGACTAAAGCAGCCAAAACTTCATAAATTTTAGGACCTGGTACACCTGATATTTTTTGAATTTCACTGCCATAACTAAGATTGTTTCGCAACAAAGTCAGATAAACTTTTGCTTCGTATTTAGCTAAGCCCAGATTATTAAAGTGTTCAATTATTTTCTCATCAGAGACACTTTTTTGCACAGTTATCTTGATCACCTCCCATAAATGTTTTTATAAGCGAGGCGTTAATTACTACTTAAGTAGTAATTAACGCCTCGCTTATATATTAACTTATTTTTAGAAATTTTACAATACTAAATTTTTTAGGAGGGTTTCCGTTGCAAACGTAGAAGATATCTTTTAATTTAGATACAAAAATATAAAAATATCAAGGAGGTTTTTTACATGTCTTTTAAAAACATTATTCTTTCCTTTGACGGCGCTTTGGCCACTATTTCTATGAATCGCCCCCCGGTCAATGCCCTAAATGGAGAAACTCTTGATGAACTGGGAGCGGCTTTTGACGCTATAAGTTCACAAAAAAACACACGAGTAGTTCTTATCAACAGCACCTCGGAAAAAGCTTTTATTGCGGGTGCAGACCTAGTTCTTTTTACTAAAACTGATCCTTCAGCTGTAGCAGAAATTATTGAAAAAGGGCAAAAACTATATGACCGTATCGAAAGTTTCCCTCTCCCGGTTATTGCTGTAATCAATGGTCATTGCCTGGGTGGAGGTTGTGAATTGGTCATAGCATGTGACCTGCGCATAGCTTCTGAAAAAGCTCGCTTCGGTCAACCAGAAATCAACCTAGGTATAATCCCGGGTTGGGGTGGCACTCAGCGCTTACCTAGGCTTATTGGCAAAAATCTCGCCCTAGAAATGATTTTGACTGGAGATGCTATCGACAGCCAAAAAGCTCTAAAGTTAGGTCTAGTCAACATGGTTGTTCCGCCTGATAAACTAGCCGAAGAAGCTCAAAAAATGGCTAAAAAACTCGCTGCAAAAGCACCTCTTGCCGTAAAAGCCATTATTGAAGCAGTTGATAAAGGGTTATCATTACCACTGAAGGAGGGAGAAAAAATAGAAGCAGAAGCTTTCGTAAAGGTTTTTGCCTCCGAAGATGCTCGCGAAGGAATTAAAGCTTTTTTAGAAAAAAGAGTTCCTGAATTTAAAAATAAGTAATTGCGAGGTTGAGATATAAAAAGGTTAAGCGAGGACGAGGTTAAAAGATTAAAAGGTTAACAAGTTAGGAGGTTAGGAGGTTCCCCTCGTTCCTCTCTTA
>CAZIRG010000320.1:0-1928 GCA_964541505.1 uncultured Syntrophomonadaceae bacterium
AGTAAGTAAGAACGAAGCACGACGAGATAATTGGTCACACCTATCCACTTATGGTTAGTTTAAAATTATAAAATCTGAAAGAAAATCCGTATTCGGTTGCCCTAGGGTAAGGACAGCTTTTTAGATTACAGTGATTATCTACTACAGCGCAGTGTTATTACAATTACTTCTGGATGGTTAAAGAGCCTTTGTGGGATAATGCTGTTTCCTATGCCGCGGCTGACGACCATACGAGTAGTGTGATTGTAGTACAATCCTGCGGCATATCTGGGAAAAACACCTTGATCAGGTGCTAGTAGTCCCCCTACAAACGGCAAGCGAATTTGACCTCCATGAGTGTGTCCAGACAGCACTAAGTTCAGCCCGAGCGAAACATAAAGATCAAATAGTTCCGGTTTATGGGAGAGCAGTATGGTGAACCCTCCGTCTGGAATTTTCTCAACAAGTTGAACCAGATTGCGCTTGAACTCTTCAAGGCTGGGATGAGCCGTAGGATCATCAATCCCGATGATCACTATTCTTTCCTCACCTATATCTGAGCTAATCTCCACCCACTCATCCCGGAGAACAGTAACTCCGGCAGCAAGAAGCTTCTCTTCAAGGGGTGTGAATCTCCCCGAGGTCCATTCATGATTTCCCGTTACGTAGTAAACGGGGGCTATTTTTACAAGTGATTTCATGAGGGATAAAGCGGGTCTGTCATCGCTGGGGAAGCTGTCAATCAGGTCGCCGGTATCCACAATTATATCTGGGTCAAGTTCACGGACCATTTCCACAAGATGCTTCTGATTACGCCCGAATGTTTTGTTATGTAGATCAGACAGGTGTACTATACGAAACCCTGAAAATGATTGAGGTAGATCACTAAATTGCAGATCTAGAGTTGTCACCCCAAGGTGGTTATTCTCGGCGTGGAGAAACCAGAGGGTGTAGATTATAACATGCTATTTATTGATTTGCAATAGTTTTTTATCGATAAAAGATAATAGAAGAGGTGTCAGATCTCAATAATTGACAAATTAGTTTAAGAAGGGAAAAGGTACCAGGAAAGAGAAAAGAGTATTGAGTGGTAGAAATTTTGAGGTAATTCAGAAGGTCATGGAGAATATAACATAGAATATAATGAAATATGTGAATAATACTTGTAGCCCCAAAAAAATAAAGAGAGGTGTTAAAAAATGTCCAAATATTTCAGTTGGGCTTTGGTGCTCACAGTAGTGGCAATTATTGTCACGGTCATTTATTCAGCAGTTGATATGCTCTTGCAGCTAGATTTGATACCGTTGTACTTACAAGTGCTATTAATAGCCGGGGTGACAATTGTTGTTTCACTTTTTGTTGTTTTAGTGATTGAGAAAAATAAAAAGAGGAAGGAAGATGAAAATGATTTTAGTAAATACTAGTCAGATTGTAGGTAAAGAGATAGTGGAAACTTTGGGATTAGTGAAGGGTAGTACTATTAGAGCAAAAAACGTGGGTAAAGATATTGTGGCCTCGTTTAGGCATTTAGTGGGGGGGGAACTTACAGAGTACCAAGAATTATTGCAAGAAGCGAGGCAAATAGCAACGGGGATGATGGTAAGAGACGCAGAAAAACTTGAAGCAGATGCAGTAATAAATATAAGGTTCTCAACTTCTCAAGTAATGTCGGGGGCTGCTGAGATATTGATTTATGGAACGGCAGTGAAACTAAAATAGTATTGAGAGGAGGAAAAAAATGTATACAGGAGGAGCCGCAGCAGCAGCTGCTATTGCCATCGCTAATGCGATTAAATCATCAGGTGCAATTGTTGATGTCAGGCCAGAAGACTTTATGAAAATACTAGCGAAAACTAAAGAGCCTTTAGTTGTAACGGCAGAAGGAGGAGTATTTAAAAAAAGCTTCAGGTATATAACTTCATACAAGGGACTCTTTTTCCATACAAAAG
>CAZIRG010000321.1:0-1925 GCA_964541505.1 uncultured Syntrophomonadaceae bacterium
TGCAAAAGCACAACTAAGGCGACTATCCGCAAATTTACACGCATCCATAATAATTATTATGTTCTATCTTCTCTCAAATAGCAAAAATTTTTGAGCAATAAATATATTGCCAAGCAGGAATGGACAGTTGCTATGGCAAACAAATAGAGTTGTGCTTAAAAACATTTTTATCTCACGGGGGAACATGATGGAAAAAACTGAAAAATCTCGCAAATACCGTTTACTACTTATCTTTGTCCTAATTTTATTGCCATTAGTATCCCTGCCTATAATATTTATCCCTAGGGCAGGGCATTTTTTGGTTAGCCAAGATGCCTTACAAAAAAGCGATATCATGGTAGTACTCATGGGTAGCATCCCTGACCGGATTTTAGAGGCAGCCGACCTTTATCATCAAGGCTATGCAAAAGAAATTATCATGGTGGAAACATATATGGTTGGACACACGGCTCTTGTTAAAAGAGGCGTAATCGTACCGGATCAGGCTAAATTAAGCAAGCTTGCTGCTGTAGAGTTGGGAGTGCCGGAAAAAAAGATAACCATAATAGCTGGCGAGTCACGTAGCACCAGAGATGAAGCTCGCTATATCAAGGATTACCTACAAAAACACCTGGAAATCAACACTGTTACTTTAGTGACCTCAAAATATCACTCCACCCGGGCAAGGAAAATATTTGTGCAAGCACTCGGCAGTTTAGAACACGATATAACCCTCATCTCTCACCCCAGCAAATACGATACCTTCAACCCTGATGCCTGGTGGCAAGACAGGGAAGATGCTATAAGTGTACTCCTAGAATATTTAAAGTTAATTGATTTTTACTTCAACTAATGCTAACCTCCCACTCCCAGGCAGTTTTGATGATAAACTCCAAATCATCATGCTTTGGCTGCCAGCCAAGCCCTGCTTTTATCTTGCCGGGCGCAGCCACTAGGGACGCCGGGTCACCGACCCTCCTCGTAGCATGCTCTACCATAAAGTCTACCCCACTTATCTTTTTTGCTGCCTCTACCACTTCCAGCACCGAATACCCTCTACCGTATCCGCAATTAAAAACATCACTTTGCCCACCATTCAAAAGATACTCCAGCGACAACACATGAGCATCTGCCAGGTCCACAACATGAATATAATCCCGGATGCAGGAGCCATCCCGGGTTGGGTAATCAGTGCCATAAACCAAAAGTTTTTCTCTTTTACCTGCAGCCGTCCGCACACACATAGTGATAAGATGTGTGGCATCTTCTTTGGTCTCACCTATTCTACCGCCGGGGTCAGCCCCGGCCACATTGAAATACCGCAGCGAAACATAGCGAAAATCTGTCGCCGCTGAAAAATCCCTTAAAACCTCTTCAATCATCGCTTTACCTTTGCCATACGGATTCACCGGACTAAAAGGCACTTCCTCCGCTATCGGTATCTTTTCCGGCTCACCATAAACCGCCGCCGTCGAAGAAAAAATAAATTTGTTTACCCCACAATCCCATAGCACCTGTAACACATTTAAAGTCCCCACCACATTATTTCTATAATACAATAAGGGACGCTCCACCGATTCTGGCACCACAATCTTGGCCGCAAAATGCATCACGGCAGCCGGCCTGAACTCTCGCACAACCTTCTCAAAATCTGCCGGATTTAATATATCACCCTCCACCAGCTCCCCAGATAAAACCGCTTCCTTGCTGCCCGTAGAAAGGTTGTCATAGACCAAGACATCATAGCCTCGCTCTCCCAGCAACTTCACTACTTGACTACCGATATATCCTGCCCCACCAATTACTAAAACTCTACTCATATCCCTATTCGCCTTTCTTTTTTAATATCTTGGTTGCTCAACTACAGCTTCCTATAATGCTTCTTCTCCTACCTTTTTTAATACCGGTTTGCAAATAGTAAGAAACGAAGCCTCATCCCTCCCCCC
>CAZIRG010000322.1:0-1922 GCA_964541505.1 uncultured Syntrophomonadaceae bacterium
CTTTTCTTTTTTCACCCACAATTTTTTCGCCCCTAATATGGATCCGGAATGCATACCCCATAAGATAAGACCGGAAGTAGCCTCCGCTTTATGGGAAATAATCAAGATATCAACATCTCTATCATCGGCGATAAGATAATAGGCAAACAGTAAGCAAAGCAGGAAAAGTAATAGACATAAAACAACTCTTCGAGCAGCTGCGGTTACTACCAGTTTTTTTTGCCTTCTAATAATTACTCCCGCAACAAAAGCAAGACCTATTAAAAGATAAAATGCTGTTATAAAAACATCACTGTGGTGGAAAAAGCGTTTCGCAAGCTCATCTATTGATGCAAGCATAACTAGTGCCAATAATTGAATATTTGATATCCACTTTAATTCTTTGGTTTTAGTTACCTTTTTACGTAAAAATATCCCTATAACAAAGGCAATAGCAACGGAGGCATAATAGTTTCTTCGAAAAGAAACGAAGGAGGGTTCTATTAAGAACGCAAGAAAAGGTTGTATAGCAAGTACTGCTAGTGCCAGTAATTGAATGTTTACTAGCCATTTTAACATTTTAGTTTCACCACTTTTTTTATTTAAATTTTTTGCCCACACTAATACAACAGTAATAGCCATTTATTCATAAGGTCTACCATACTACCTACTCCGTAGAAATGTTAGAAAAAGCTGCTGAGCGTGAAATTGAAGTTATTATAGAGCAAAAAATATTCCTTGCTCTATAAAGTTGGCAGGTACCCCCAGTAGTTATATGCCAAATCCATAACTGCTTCAATTTAGAGATTAATTTTCAGTCTCTCCTATCATCTGAAGTCTCCCCACTCTGATTTCTAGCAAATAGGCGCCCATCATTCATATAATACTGACGTTGTGCTACTGCTGCCACTTCAGGGTCATGTGTTATAAGAACAATCGCAATTCCTTTCTTGGTATTTAATTCTGTTAAGACCTCTATTATCTGGTTGGAAGTAGCTGAGTCAAGTTCACCGGTTGGCTCATCGGCCAATAATACTTGCGGATTATTAGCAATCGCCCGGGCAATTGCTACTCGCTGCCGTTCACCACCTGACAGTTGTGATGGCAAATGATTGTAGCGTTTGCCAAGTCCCATGTTATTTAGCATTCCAGACAACCATAGTCTGTGCCAGCTGCGCTCGCATCTCTGCAGGAGATATTATATCGAGATCAACTAGGTCTTTTCGTAGTCTAACTGCAAGCTCATCCGTTGTTATACCGTCAACTGGATAAACAGATACTGTTGAAACAAGCCCCGGTCGTCCCAAGATATCTTGAGCAAGTTCTATAGGAATTGTCACATTGTTATCCAAAGGTGTCCCTGTCCTCTGTAGAATTCCAACGACTTTAAACGTTGTGTCACGTACCTGAAGATTACTTCCTATGCTCACCTTTTTTACTCCGGCAATTCCTGAACCAAGAACAACTTCCTTACTGTTTGTACTAAACCATTGACCCTGACTGAGTGGAGCATGTTCAAATTCTCGAACTATGTCATCTGGTAACACACCTTGTATCTGTGAAGGACCACCAATGTTAAAAGTGCCGGCATCATCATAAATAGCTAAAAGCATTGGGACAACAGCGGCAACATCTTGATGATCAAATAATTTTGCTATCTGGTATTCGGGCATAAGCCCCATGCCAGGTTGAGTGCCTTGTTCTGTAATCATAACTTTTTCGGCAAAATGTTTATTCATATTCATTATCGTTAAATTAAGACTTTCGGCAAGAGATCCCATAACCGTTAAAGCAAAAATTCCAACAGTAATACCCGCTATCGTAATAAGAGACCTGAATTTTCTTCTTTTTATATTGCGGAAAATTTCCATAATTGGCTCACTTCTCTCCTTTAGTATTTTTTTGCCCCTCTACTTAACCAGACGCAGAACTAGGCAACAGCC
>CAZIRG010000323.1:0-1908 GCA_964541505.1 uncultured Syntrophomonadaceae bacterium
GAGGAGTGAAAAATTTGAAGTCTGCAGGTTTATGTATCGGAGCTTCCAGCGTTAGCTTGGTATTATTGGAAAAAGGAAGTACTGGTCTAAATGTTATAAAAACAGCATCAGTGCTGCATGAAGGCAACCCCCACAGTGTAGTTTTGAAGATGTTGACGAAAGAGTTTTTAGAATCAGTAGATTATCTGGCTGTAACTGGTAGAAAATTTAAAAATATGCTAGCTCTTTCTTCTGTTTCCGAAGCGGAGGCAGTTGAATATGGTTGTTTGTTTTTAAAAGATGCAAGCCAGGCACTGTCCAGTACGGTGGTGAGTGCTGGTGGGGAAACTTTTATGGTTTACCAGCTTGATAATAAAGGTAAAGTTATAGATGTTTATACCGGGAATAAGTGTGCTTCCGGCACTGGCGAATTTTTTCTGCAACAACTGAAAAGACTGGATTTAACTCTTGACGAAGCCATGCGCCAGGCTGATGTAGAAAATCCTTTTAAAGTGTCCGGAAGATGCTCGGTTTTTTGCAAGAGTGATTGCACACATGCTCTCAATAAAGGTGCTCCAAAAGAAAGTATTGTCGGTGGGCTTTGCGAAATGATGGCAGCTAAAATCTTGGAACTATTAAAGAAAACAGAAAATAAGCAGGTTTTGCTTGTTGGGGGTATTTCCAAAAACGAGGTTATCGTAGATTTTCTTCGGAAACAGATTCCCAACCTGCAAATTCCAGAACATGCCGAAACTTTTGAGGCTTTAGGAGCTGCTCTGTGGGCATGGGAGCATAAGAAAAAACCTGCTGCTGATTTTGCGGCGCAACTTCTTAGAAAGCAACCAGCCACTTTTTCTTATCTGTCCCCTTTAAAAGAGCACCTTCCTCGTGTTACCTTTAAAGAAGCCCAGAGGGAAGAGGCGCAGGTAGGAGATATTTGTATCCTTGGTTTGGATGTAGGTTCGACAACAACCAAGGCAGTTTTGATTAGAGAAAAAGACCAAGCTGTGCTGGCGGGATGTTATCTGCGTACCAGTGGAGATCCTGTGGCTGCTTCCAGAGAATGCTATCGCCTTCTCTCAGAGCAGGTAGAGGGGAAAGACATAAAAGTAATTGGCTTAGGGGTAACCGGCTCGGGTCGCCAGATTGCCGGGCTACATGCTCTTACGCCTGCTGTTATCAATGAAATCATAGCACATGCGACAGCAGCAGCCTATTTTGATCCGGCCGTAGATACAATTTTTGAAATTGGGGGGCAGGATGCTAAATATACTTACTTAACTGGTGGTGTTCCTTCTGACTATGCCATGAATGAAGCTTGTTCAGCCGGGACAGGCTCTTTTTTGGAGGAATCGGCCAAGGAATCGCTTGATGTTGATGTGGAGGCAATTGGTGAGATAGCTCTGAATAGTTCTAAGGCGCCTAACTTTAACGACCAGTGCGCTGCTTTTATTAATACCGATATCAAAACAGCTATTCAGGAAGGGATTGGGGAGGCAGAGATTTTAGCCGGGCTTGTTTACTCAATTTGCCTGAATTATACTAACAGGGTCAAAGGCAACCGGGCGATAGGAGAAAAAATCTTTATGCAGGGTGGGGTTTGCTATAACCGGGCAGTTCCTGTAGCGATGGCAGCATTAACAGGAAAGAAGATTATTGTTCCTCCTGACCCTGGTCTGATGGGTGCTTTCGGGGTCGCCTTGGAAGTTAAAAAAAGGTTGGAACTGGAACTTCTAAAGCCGAGGTCTTTTAATTTAAAGGAACTGGCTGCACGTGAAGTAGTGTATAAGAAATCTTTTCAATGCGCCGGTGGCAAAGAAAAGTGTGACCGCAAGTGTAGTATCAGCCGGATAGTTATTGAGAATCGTACTTACCCGTTTGGTGGTGCTTGCAATAAATATATAAACACTCTTTATGAAGACAAAGAAG
>CAZIRG010000324.1:0-1895 GCA_964541505.1 uncultured Syntrophomonadaceae bacterium
ATTTTTGAGGGTATTATAGAAGGTATTCCCGTTTCCTATATGCTATATTAGGTCATGTAATTTTTTTGCGTTGCTATTAAGTAGTGCAAGGTGGGTGAGAGTTGGAGGTGATAGGAAGGCAAGGCGTAATTATGATAATAGTTAATAATAAGTAGAAGGATTTTTGTGTGTTGTTTAAATCGGGTAGTTGGTTTTCAAAAATATTAAAGGAGGTTTTTATTTGTGATTGGACAACGTGAACAGTGGACATCTAAAATGGGCTTTGTTTTCGCTGCTGCCGGCTCTGCCATCGGTCTAGGAAATATTTGGCGTTTTCCCTATGTTGCAGGAACTAATGGAGGAGCTATTTTTGTTCTGATTTATTTAGCGGCAATTTTTTTAATCGGTTATCCTCTAATGGTTACCGAGATTACTCTGGGGCGTAAAGCCCAGAAGAATCCAATAGGTACTTTCCTGGCTTTAGCACCTGGAACTCCTTGGTGGTTGCTGGGGGCTTTAGGAGTTTTTGCCGGTTTTCTAATTCTTTCTTACTATTCAATAGTAGCTGGTTGGGCTGTTGCTTATATATTTAAAGCATTGCAAGGGTTTACGCCTGGTATGGATTTTGCCGGCATCTTTGTTGGACATATTACCGGTCTATGGATTCCTATTTTTTGGCATGCTGTTTTTATGGGGATAACTATGGTTATTATTGCTACTGGTGTGGTTAAAGGGATTCAGCGTTCTGTCAAGTTACTGATGCCTTTACTTTTTATTTTGCTTTTGGTTTTAGTAATCAGGGGTATAACTCTGCCCGGCGCCGGAGCTGGTATTGCTTTTTACTTGCTACCCAGATTTGGTGATGTCACCGCCCAGACTTTTTTGGCGGCTATTGCCCAGAGTTTCTTTACCCTTAGCTTAGGGATGGGTTGTATGATTACTTATGGTAGTTACATGAGTAGAGAGGAAAACATTAGCGATAATGCGGCTTGGGTTGTAGGGCTTGATACTGCCATTGCTCTTCTGGCAGGTTTTGCTATTTTTCCTGCTGTTTTTGCTTTTGGGTTTGATCCAGCTGGAGGACCTGGTCTTACTTTTATTACTTTACCGGCTGTATTTGCCGAGCTGCCTGGCGGTACTTTCTTTGGGTTCCTTTTCTTTCTTCTTTTAGCGGTAGCAGCATTGACATCTGCTATTTCTCTTCTGGAAGTTGTTGTGTCCTGGCTGGTGGATGAAAAAGGGTACAAGCGTGGTCAGACTGCGCTAGTAGCAGGAATTGTAATCTTTTTAGTAGGTATTCCTGCTACTCTTGGCTACAATGTTTTTGCAGACTTTAGTTTTTTAGGCATGGACGTGCTGGACACCTATGACTGGTTTGCTAATGCAATTTTTCTTCCCCTGGGCGGTCTCTTGACGGCAATCTATGTTGGTTATGTTTGGACAGCTAAGAAGGTGCAGGAAGAAACCAATGATCCCAAAGGTAAAATTATTATTGGTGATTGGTACGAAGTATTCATGAAATATGTTGTGCCTATTGCTATTGCTGCTGTTATGATTATGGGATTATGGGATAAATTTTTTGGTTAGAATATGAGAACAAATATGGGAACGAATAGGTCTGTCATATACAATGGTAGACCTATTTTTTTAATCTTCTTATCTTCTTATATATAGCTGTAAACTCTTCTGGTTATAATTTCCCCTACTTTAGAATATTTTTAATAGAAAATGGTAGGAGAAAAATTATGCTGGGACTAGTTTTTTATATTTCCCTGAGTTTTAAAAGAAAAATAATTCTATGGTTAGGAATTCTTTTTGCACTTCTTTTAGGACTTTCTTTCTTGGTGTTTTATATATCTTCTGTGAGAACTACTGTTGCACTATTGCCTTTGTCTGGGCGGATTATTGTTTTGGAT
>CAZIRG010000325.1:0-1879 GCA_964541505.1 uncultured Syntrophomonadaceae bacterium
ATCCCATTATCACCCCCAGCCGTTGGCCCTATATGGCCAACGCCACCTTTAACCCAGGAGCCATAAGACACAACGACGAAGTGCTGCTATTGGTACGGGTGGAAGACTTGCGTGGATTTTCTCATCTTACTTTAGCTAGAAGTAAAGACGGCAAGACCGGATGGCAAATCGATGAAATCCCGACTATAAAACCGAATCCCTCTAGAAATGAGGAGAGATGGGGTATCGAAGATCCGCGCATCGTCTGGCTCGAAGAAGAACAGAAATATGCTATCTCGTACGTCTCTTTTTCCAAAGATGGTCCTGTGGTTTCCCTGGCTTTAACCAAGGATTTTAAAATTTTTGACCATTTAGGTGCCATGTTGCCACCAGAAGATAAGGATGCTTCCCTATTTCCTAGGAAGATCAATGAGCAATATGTCCTGATTCACCGCCCTATAATCCGGGGTGAGGCGCATATCTGGATTGCTTTTTCACCAGATTTGAAGCACTGGGGTGAACACAAAATATTAATCCCCGTGCGTCCAGGCTGGTGGGACAGCACCAGGGTCGGTTTGGGGGCTCCTCCTATTGAAACCGACGAGGGCTGGCTGCTCATCTACCATGGTGTGCGTATGACAGCTTCTGGAAGTCTTTACCGGGTAGGTTTAGCTCTTCTGGATCTGGATGAACCCTGGAAAACCATCAGACGCTGCGACAACTGGGTTTTCGGACCTCTTGAAGATTATGAACGGGTAGGAGATGTTCCGGGCGTTACTTTCCCTACCGGCGTTATTATCAACGAGGAAAAGAAAGAACTAATGATGTATTACGGTGCCGCCGATACTTCTGTCTGCTTAGCGACAGCCAACCTTGACGAGGTTTTGGATTATGTTTTGAAATCACCTAGCCCAGCAAAGTGTGATTTTTAAATGAAAGTAGCTATGCTTTCTCCCATTTCTTGGCGAACACCACCACAACATTACGGACCATGGGAATGGGTGGTTAGCCTGCTGACAGAGGGGCTGATAAAGCAAGGGGTGGAAGTATCTTTGTTCGCCACCGGCGATTCAAAAACTTCCGCCCGTCTGCGCTGGGTTATACCACATCCCTATTCTGAAAATCCAGAGATAGATCCCAAAGTAGCAGAGTGCTTACATATTTCCTCACTCTTTGAGGAAGCAAATAATTTTGATATTATTCACAACCAGTTTGATTTTCTGCCTTTAACTTACAGCAAACTAGTAAAAACACCACTGATAACAACTATTCATGGTTTTTCCTCGCCCAAAATAGTACCTGTTTATCAGAAATACAACCAGCATTGTTTTTATGTAGCTATCAGTAAAGCGAATCGTCACCCTAATCTTAATTATATAGCCACTATTCCACACGGCATACCGCTAGCAGACTATCCCTTTCGAGGAAAAGAAGGTGATTACCTTCTTTTCCTGGGGCGAATTCATCACGATAAAGGAACCTACGAAGCCATTCGCTTGGCCGAACAAACAAAAATACCTTTAATTATTGCTGGTATTATTCAAGACAAGAATTACTTTGATAAATTTGTTGCTCCCTACATCGATAACAAAGCTGTCAGCTATATCGGACCGGTAGGGCAACCCCAAAAAGGCGAAATACTGGCAGGTGCACGAGCTCTTTTACATTTGATCAACTTTGAAGAACCCTTTGGGCTTAGTGTAGTGGAGGCAATGGCCTGCGGCACACCCGTCATAGCAATGAACAAAGGTTCTATGCCTGAGCTTATTATTGATGGAAAAACTGGTTTCTTGCTTAACAATTTAGAAGAAGCTGCACTAAAAATTGCCATGCTCTCTAACATATCTCGGGCTCATTGCCGGGAACACGTAGAAAAAAACTTTTCAGTAGAAATAATGGT
>CAZIRG010000326.1:0-1875 GCA_964541505.1 uncultured Syntrophomonadaceae bacterium
ATATAAAATTGATAGCCAAGATTTGTATTTTGTAAGAACAGGAACGCATTCTGATTTGTTTTAGTCCTATGGGAATTTTCTTACTCCCACTTCCAGAACTTAACAGCAACTAACCCACTAGCAACCAGCCAAATACCAAGCACCGAGAGGTTCATCACCATGCTGAATTCACTATAATTTCCTATCATTACCTGCCTGAGGGCATCTACTAAATAAGTGAGCGGGATAATTCTTGTTACCGGTTCAAGAAATTCAGGCATCATCTCCAGAGGGAAGAAGATGCCAGCTAAAAACATCATCGGCATCTGAACTACCTGCATCAAACCAGTTGCAGCTTCCGAAGTTTTTACAAAACAAGTTAACATGTAGCCGAAGCTTATAAAAGTGACAGCTCCCAGCAATACAAGTAAAAAGACGTGCAATAAGCTGCCCACCAGAGTGACATCAAATATAAATTTACCGACTAGTAATATAATTGTTGCCTGGGCAATCCCTGCTAATAATCTAACAACTATTTCACTGCTCAAAAGAGAGGAAATAGAGAGGGGAGTTACACTTAGTCCCCTGATTATCTTTTTCTCCCGTAAAATGACAAACTGTAAAGAACCAAAAAGCCCAAGCTGCATCAAGGCCATGGCTAAAATTCCGGGCAGTATAAAAGCAAACTCAATTCCAGAAAAAATTACGCCAAAAAGAAATATAAAAACCAGTGGGAAAGCCAGCGTCCAGAACAAGGCACTTTTATCACGCACAAATTCTTTTAAATTAGCAACAAACATTCCTTTAAATTGTTTCATTCCTTAATCATCCTTCCTGTAAGTTTCAAGAATAAATCTTCCAGAGTTGGTTTTCTTATTTGCAGATCATCAATCCCTTTATCAAGGCTTTTCGCATATTCGATTAAAGGAGCAATTGTCTGGGCAGGATTTTTAGTATAGAGAAGTATTTTCCCCTCCGCATGGTAGCCAATGCGTGTTACTTCCACTAAATTTTTCAACGCATCTTTTTGTTCAGCCGTAAAAGAAGGATTGATAAATTCAATGATATTTTCTCCAAAATAGGCTTCAATCAGAGATTTGGGACTACCCTTGGCTATGATTTTACCATAATCAATTATTAACAAATCATCACACAAGGTTTCTGCTTCATCCATGTAATGTGATGTTAAAAAAATGGTTTTTCCCATGGATTTTAATTCAATGATAACATCCCATAATTTCCTTCTTGCCTGGGGGTCAAGACCAGTTGTCGGTTCGTCCAAAAAGTAGATATCCGCATTACTTACAATAGCCAGGGCAACGGCAAGCCTGTGTCTTTGACCGCCGGATAAGGAAGCTGTAAATTGCTTGACTGTCTTCTCTAATCCCACCATTTCAATTGCTTTTTTTTCTGAAAAGGGGTTTTTATAAAAACCAGCAAATAGCTTTAGCAATTCTCCCACTGTTAACTTGGAAAAAAGAGCAGGAGACTGAAGTTGGACGCCAATTTTTTCTTTTAGCTGCAGGGCGTCTTTATCAGGGTCCAGCCCCAAGAGCTTTATTTGTCCTGCGTCTCTTTTACAAAGACCAACAAGAATTTCAATTGTCGTAGTTTTCCCAGCTCCATTGGGACCCAGCATGCCAAAAATGATTCCTTGTTTTACTTCAAAGCTAATATCATCAACTGCTTTGATATGACCAAAATATTTTTTTAACCCCGTAACTTCAATACTGTTTTCACTCATTAAATACCCACATCCTTTCCTTTACTTTTGTGTTTCTCTCCATTTTTTTGCTTGTTTCGGGCAATTTTTATCCCATGATTATCTTTTGATATTATAGTCCAGTTTGAAGCTAAATGATAGTGACAAATGTAATAAATTGATATGACAAATGT
>CAZIRG010000327.1:0-1874 GCA_964541505.1 uncultured Syntrophomonadaceae bacterium
GTTTACAGTTTACAGTTTACAGTTTACAGTTTACAGTTTACAGTTTACAGGGGTTGGACAGGGGATGGGGTGTTGTGGGATAGAGGGAAAGAAGTGAGGAGTGAGTAAGATGAAAAATGAAACAACCTTCAAGGTGGAAGAATTAATGATGGTGGAGATAGCCAGGCATATAAAAGATGGGGAAAGAGTGGCGGTCGGCACCTTGTCTCCCATACCTGCTGCCGCAGTTCTCCTAGCAGAAAAAACCACTGCTCCCAATCTGGAGGCCTTTATCTGGTTCCTGCCGGGCTACTGGCCCTTTACTGAGGGGGTAACGGAGTTTTTTGATATGGGACAGCGCGGTGATATCGACCTCTTTTTCTTAGGTGGCGCTCAAATCGACAAAGAGGCCAATACTAACCTGAACAGTATCGGCAGCTGGGAGAAGCCCAAAGTTCGTCTGCCCGGTGGAGCTGGCACAGGAACTCTGTATTTTACCGTCCCTAGGGTCATCCTTTTCAGTGAGCGGCATGATCAGCGCTCTTTCGTAGAAAAGGTCGATTTTATCACGGGAAAAGGAGTTTCCGGACCAGAAGTCTTCCGGCGGGGCGGTCCTGCTGTTTGCATAACTAACTTGGCGGTGCTGTCTTTTAACGCAGAAAAAAAAGGCTGGAAACTAGACTCCCTACACCCGGGTGTTACCCTGGAAAAGGTAAGGGAGAATACCGGGTTTTCCTTCTTGGAAGAAAATACAGCCATAACACCTCTCCCGTCAGAAGAGGAACTGTCTATCCTGCGTCAAGAAATCAAACCAAAACTGGCGCAAGCCTATCCTCACTTTGCAAAAAGAACCTGGGGGGAATAAAGGACTTATAAAAACTGCAATCCGCTTTTTTAAATTTATGAGTTGTCAAACAGGTTTTTATAGTATAAATATGTAATTAATTGGCAAAATACTATAAGTTTTAGGTAAATTATTTTTGAGAAATTATGATAAATAGTAGTTATTTCCATATAAATACGCTGTGTTTTTAATAAAGCGGATTGCAGTTATAAAAAATGATTTCTTGACCTTTCACTTAATCGTATGTATAATAATATTACTCATGGGTAACTTACTCATGGGTAATATTATTATGGGGGTGCGTGATGTGTTTGTCGGCAGAAAAAAAGAGTTAACATTGTTGGACAGTATGTATCTCTCGGAAAAGTTTGAAATGTTGGTTTTATATGGGCGCCGTCGTGTAGGGAAAACCCGTTTGCTTACTAAATTCGTTGAGGACAAATCAGAGTATATTTTTTTTTCAGGACAGGAAAACAATGACTACTTAAATTTGAAAAAATTCTCAGAGTTACTTCTGCTTAAATTCGGTGACGAGGGCATGATTGATGCCTTTAAAAACTGGGAGAAAGCAATTGATTATTTGTTGAAAAAAATTGGCAATAAAAAATTTGTTCTGATTTTTGATGAATTCCCCTATATAGTTAACGCCAATAAATCTATCATGTCTATTTTGCAGCATTTAATAGATCACAAAATGTCGTCAGCAAATTTGCTTTTAATTCTTTGTGGCTCTTCTATAAAAAACCCCCTTTTCGGCAGGAAAACCGCCCAGCTTGAAGTCGTTCCTTTTGATTTTTTTGAGGCTACCGAGTTTTTCCCTTCCTACTCGACCCAAGAAAAAATAGAAGCTTATGGCATTTTAGGCGGCATGCCACAATACCTGGTTCAATTTGACGAAAAACAAAGTATAGTGAGCAATGTACAAGAAAAAATTATGAATTCCACGACTAGCCTATTTGACGAACCATTTAATTTATTGCGGCAAGAACTTAGAAACCCTGCCATTTATAACTCCATTATAGAATCCATTGCCAGCGGACAAACCAACCCA
>CAZIRG010000328.1:0-1849 GCA_964541505.1 uncultured Syntrophomonadaceae bacterium
TGGGTTGGTTTGTCCGCTGGCAATGGATTCTATAATGGAGTTATAAATGGCAGGGCTTCTAAGTTCTTGCCGTAATAGGTTAAATGGTTCGTCAAATAAGCTAGTCGTGGAATTCATAATTTTTTCTTGTACATTGCTTACTATACTTTGCTTTTCGTCAAATTGAACCAAGTATTGTGGCATGCCGCCTAAAATGCCATAAGCTTCTATTTTTTCTTGGGTCGAATAGGAAGGGAAAAACTCGGTAGCTTCAAAAAAATCAAAAGGAACGACTTCAAGCTGGGCGGTTTTCCTCCCGAAAAGGGGACTTTTTTCAGACAAAATTTCTTCTTCAAAAAAACTTATAGAAGAACCACAAAGAATTAAAAGCAAATTTGCTGACGACATTTTGTGATCTATTAAATGCTGCAAAATAGACATGATAGATTTATTGGCGTTAACTATATAGGGGAATTCATCAAAAATCAGAACAAATTTTTTATTGCCAATTTTTTTCAACAAATAATCAATTGCTTTCTCCCAGTTTTTAAAGGCATCAATCATGCCCTCGTCACCGAATTTAAGCAGAAGTAACTCTGAGAATTTTTTCAAATTTAAGTAGTCATTGTTTTCCTGTCCTGAAAAAAAATATACTCTGATTTGTTCTCGATGAACTTAGTAAGCAAACGAGTTTTACCCACACGACGGCGCCCATATAAAACCAACATTTCAAACTTTTCCGTGAGATACATGCTGTCCAACAACGTTAATTCTTTTTTTCTGCCGACAAACAAATCACGCACCCCCCCATAATAATATTACTCATGGGTAAGTTACTCATGAGTAATATTATTATACATACGATTAAGTGAAAGGTAAGGGCTTGTGATGAAATAAACTGTGCAATATTGCGAAGGATTTTCGTTCATAACCAAGGCGTGGAAATAGGCGCATAGCAGCGTTATGTAACTGTTTCCACAACGCAGGGTATGGACGAAAAGACAAGTAAGGTTGTACAGGTTATTTAGGAACAAGCCCTAAAGAAATCTTTTTTTATAAGTCCTTTATTCCCCCCAGGTTCTTTTTGCAAAGTGAGGATAGGCTTGCGCCAGTTTTGGTTTGATTTCTTGACGCAGGATAGACAGTTCCTCTTCTGACGGGAGAGGTGTTATGGCTGTATTTTCTTCCAAGAAGGAAAACCCGGTATTCTCCCTTACCTTTTCCAGGGTAACACCCGGGTGTAGGGAGTCTAGTTTCCAGCCTTTTTTTTCTGCGTTAAAAGACAGCACCGCCAAGTTAGTTATGCAAACAGCAGGACCGCCCCGCCGGAAGACTTCTGGTCCGGAAACTCCTTTTCCCGTGATAAAATCGACCTTTTCCACGAAAGAGCGTTGATCATGCCGCTCACTGAAAAGGATGACCCTAGGGACGGTAAAATATAGAGTTCCTGTGCCAGCCCCACCGGGCAGACGAACTTTGGGCTTCTCCCAGCTACCGATACTGTTCAGGTTAGTATTAGCCTCTTTGTCGATTTGAGCACCACCTAAGAAGAAGAGGTCGATATCACCGCGCTGTCCCATATCAAAAAACTCCGTTACCCCCTCGGTAAATGGCCAGTAGCCTGGCATGAACCAGATAAAGGCCTCCAGATTGGGAGCAGTGGTTTTTTCTGCCAAGAGAACTGCGGCGGCAGGTATGGGAGACAAGGTGCCGACCGCCACTTTTTCCCCATCTTTTATATGTCGGGCTATTTCTACCATCATCAATTCTTCCACCTTGAAGGTTTTTTCATTTTTCATCTTACTCACTCCTCATTTCTTTCCCTCTATCCCACAACACCCCATCCCCTGTCCAACCCCTGTAAACTGTA
>CAZIRG010000329.1:0-1847 GCA_964541505.1 uncultured Syntrophomonadaceae bacterium
ATATTTAACATAATTAACCTCCTAACTAGTTTTCGCCAAAAGATCTGATTTTAACCAAATAACCTCTTTTTCATCTCCACAAGAGTCATCTTAAAGGTATGCTTAAATGCATTATAAAAATTAATTCTGCTTTGATAACCGACATTTTTAGATATTTGAGTAATGCTTTGATCTGTTGTTTCTAGCAGTAATAATGCTTTTTCCATTCTTGTCGTCTTTATATATTCACCTATGGTTTTCCCTGTTCAACCCCCTTTATCTACAGTGTAATACATCAAAGAAAGTTAATTAATGATTTTATTGAAGAACATGAGGAATTCATTTCTTCTGAAGAGTTCATTGATGATGATGGGAGAGGCACTAATTTCAACCGGACTCAGGCATCTCTCCATGTCTCTTATCCTTTTTACCTCTTTTCTTCTTTTCCGTCACGGACTGATCTCATTGTTCTCTTACCTATTTCTGTCCTTCCAATATTCTGGCTTTCTATTGAGGTGCATTATTGCAATTATGATTATTTTCTCATCTTCTATCTGATAGATTACACTATACGGGAAACGCTTTACTAGGCATCTTCTAGTATTCTGGGATAAAGGGGTCCAAGCATGGGGAAATGCGAGGATGTTCTGAATTGCGGTATAGACATCTTTCGCAAACTGCAAGCCAAGACCGCTCTGGTATTCATTGTAATAGTCTACAGCTTCATCTAACTCTTGCTTTGCAACTGGATGAAAAGAGAACGTCATATAGCTAACCTGTTTCCTATCTTCGTGAAAACTTCGTCTCCGGGGATAGTTTTTACCTGCCCGGTTCTTATTTCTTGAACCCTCTTCTCCGCCTCTGTAGCCCACGCCTCGTCGATTTCTTTTCGACTTGGATTAAGGCTTCGTAGAAGTTTGTCAGCAAGTTGTATCCTGACCTCGACAGGTAGTGACATGACCTCGGCGATAAGATCTTCTGTTTTTATCATAATGGCACCTCCAGTCCATAGTCATAGTATAGCAAAATCCTCGTTCTTTGTAAAAGTTCTCTTTATCTCCGTGCCTGAAAAAACTCACGCATGAGGGCAGCTGACTCTTCTGCTCGCACCCTCTCCAACACCTCCAAATAATGATTAAACCTTTTATCCTGCGCTAAGTTATAAAGCGAACCAACTGCCCCACCCTTTTCATCTCGTGCCCCAAAAACCAGCCGGGGCAAACGAGCCTGCAGCATAGCGCCAGCACACATAGGACATGGCTCTATAGTAACATACGGAGTGCAGCCCAAAAGGCGCCAGCTACCTAAAATAACTCCAGCAGCACGTATCGCCAGTATTTCTGCATGAGTGGTGACATCTTTAAGCTTCTCCTTAAGATTATGCCCCCGGGCAATAACCGCATCCTCCCTGACAATCACAGCTCCAATAGGAATCTCACCCTGCTCCAAAGCTTTTCGTGCTTCTGCCAGAGCCTCTCCCATATAATAATCATGCTCATCAGCTTTCATTCTTTCCCCCATCCCTCTCCCCAACTCAAAACTCAAAACCCAAAAACACACAAACCCCATCCCACTTCCTCAGACTTCTTTGCTTATTCCTAACTCTTACCCTTTCATCCATTATCTATCATAAATTAAAAAAAATCAATAGGCAGCAAAACAGTATGTGTTTAATCTGTTTAATGTCACCCTGCTAACTATTCTGATAAAATGTCACCATGAAGAATGGAGTGAAGTATCTCATGGCACAGAAACAATATGAATTTATGAGTTTGGTGAGTATAAGGGAGGTAAGGGATGAATAGGTGCAAACACCTGTCTGTGTGCTCGCACAGGTAGGCAGTATTTGCCGGGGTAAGTGCTGAAAA
>CAZIRG010000330.1:0-1835 GCA_964541505.1 uncultured Syntrophomonadaceae bacterium
CAAGGTAGCTCCGGAAGACATCTTTACCCCTGAGGACTTTGATGATTTGCATGCGATGACAGCACAGACTGTTAAAAAGTTTGTCAGTGACAAGATAATTCCCCAGATGGATGCTTTGGAAGCAAAAGAAAAAGGTGTTGCTGTAGGCATCCTCAGAGAGATGGGAGAACTGGGTCTTTTAGGCAGTGATATCCCTGAGCAGTATGAAGGGGAAAGCACTGACAAGATAACTGGATTAGTAATTACAGAGGAGATGTCTCGTGGAGGCTCTTTTTCACTGGTTTTTGGAGCCCACGTTGGTATCGGGACCTTGCCTATTGTCTTTTTTGGGAATGAAGAACAGAAAAAAAAATATCTGCCAGGTTTGGCTTCCGGGGAGAAGATAGCAGCGTATGCTTTAACTGAGCCGGAAGCAGGTTCAGATGCTTTAAATGCTCAAGCTAAAGCGGTTCTTTCCGATTGCGGCAAATACTATATTATCAATGGTACCAAGCAATTTATTACCAATGCTGCCTGGGCTGATGTTATTGTTACCTATGCTAAGATAGATGGGGACAAATTTACAGCTTTTATTGTGGACAGGGATGCTCCTGGTGTTTCTATAGGTCCGGAGGAACCAAAAATGGGTATTAAAGGTTCTTCTACCTGCAGTGTAATTATGGAAGATGCTCAAGTCCCGGTGGAGAACGTCTTGTATGAAATTGGCAAGGGACATCAGGTAGCTTTTAACATTTTGAACATTGGTCGCTTTAAGTTGGCAATAGGTTGTGTTGGGGGAGCAAAATATGCACTGGAACTCAGTGTAGATTATGCTTTAAACAGAGAACAGTTTAAAATGCCAATTGCTAAATTTGGTTTGATTAAAGGTAAAATTGCTGATATGACTATCAAAACCTATGCTTTAGAAA
Source organism: uncultured Syntrophomonadaceae bacterium (assembly GCA_964541505.1). Classification (GTDB taxonomy): domain Bacteria; phylum Bacillota; class Dethiobacteria; order PWVN01; family PWVN01; genus CAZLTH01. The sequence goes on from CAZIRG010000330.1 coordinate 909, forward strand.
GCATGTGCTATCGTACTGCCGGGTTAATTGAGGATATGGCTGAAGAAATTGATTTGACATCTCCTGATTCTGGTAAGAAGATGGCAGCAGGGATTCACGAATATGCTATTGAGTGTTCTGTAACTAAAGTTGTGGGCTCGGAAGTGCTAGACTTTGTTGTAGATGAAGGTGTTCAGATTCACGGTGGTTATGGTTTTAGTCAAGAGTACGTTATTGAAAGAATGTACAGAGACAGTCGTATTAATCGTATTTTTGAAGGAACCAACGAGATTAACAGGTTAATTATTCCCGCCACCTTGCTTAGGAAAGCCATGAAGGGTGAGATAGCTCTTATTGAAGCGGCAACCAAGTTGCAAGAAGAACTTCTCATGCCTACTATGCTAGATCTTCCTGATGAGCCTCTGGCAGCAGAAGAAAACGCTATAGAAAATCTCAAAAAAATATTCCTTCTTGTTTCCGGTAGTGCTGCTCAGAAGTATGGGCAGGACATTCAAAAAGAACAAGAAATTCTGGCTCGCATGGCCGATATGGTAAATGAAATATATGCCGCTGAAAGTGCGCTGCTGCGGACAAAGAAAATTATGGCAACCAGCGGAGAAGAAGCAGCTAAGTTGGCCATTACACTGACAGAATGCTATGTTACAGAATTGATGCCCAAAATGGAAGTATGGGGCAAAGAAGTCTTTACCTACATGGAAGAGGGAGATACCAGACGAACTCTCCTCTCTGCTTTGCGCAAACTGTCTCGCTTTGAGGGTGTGGATCTTTACACACGCAAGCGGGCTGTTGCCGAGGCTATTTATGCTGAAAAGAAATATAAAATTGTTTAGTTAAATCATTTTGAGTAAAAAGGGCGACTGGCTTTTCAGCCAGTCGCCCTTTTTACTTCCCAACCCAAAACTGAACCACGGATGAACACGGATGAAC
>CAZIRG010000331.1:0-1823 GCA_964541505.1 uncultured Syntrophomonadaceae bacterium
GATGTGTTTAGATTGTCAAGAAACGCTGGATAAAACTATCAAATTTACCTTGCTGTCACCTCATGATCAAGCTTATGGGATATAGATATCGCTTGTATTCCTTTGCCATGCTTACCAATCAAGCAGCAAAGATTTTAAAGCAGCCACGTATTCCCTAAAAAACATTTTTAATCGTATGCTTTCAGGTGTTTTTGCCGGCAAGCCGTAAGTTTCGAAGCCCGCCCTTCGGGCAAGGAACTTTGCCCGGAACAAGTGGAAATCAGAGGTTACTAACAGCACCGTTAAATTTTCTGTAGCATCTATTTCTGCTATCTTTTCCCGGGTAAATTTTAGATTTTCTAACGTATTGGCAGAATTATCTTCCATTATGATTCTGCCCTCAGCCATACCTCTCTCTAGAAAGAATAACCTGCTAGCTTCTGCTTCTGTAATGGCATCGCCCATCCCTAGCCCTCCTGTCACCACAATAGGAACATCTTTTCTTTTCGCATATTCATACGCCGTAATTAACCTGTTATATAAAGTAGGCGAAGGTCTGTTTCCCCAAACAGCTGCCCCCAAAACTATTACATAATCAATTTCTTTTAAATGCATTTCCTCTGCGCATATTTGATGTGCTGCATTAAATATAAAGGCCTGAATTATTAAAAATGACAAAAGTAGCAAAACTAGGGCTACGAGCAGAATCCTTTTTATAGTTCTGGCAGGCATGCGCACCCATCCTCTCTAAAATGTATTACCATATATTCTAAGATATCTATTGATGTAGAGTAAAACCTACATTTGCCGATAAACAGTTATCAGTTATCAGTTATCAGTTTACAGCTTACAGTTTGCGGTTGTCAATAGTGCGGCGGCACCTCTTCATGTTTTACGATAAATTCCATTTACTGTATAGTGTTTTTTATGTTGAAGGATTAAATTATTATTGCTCGGATGTTCACAAAAAAGGAAACATGTGCTAATATTAGAAACGGAAACATTTTCAGGATAGATAATCATGCTGCTAAGATAGCACCACCAAGAAGATAAAAATAGGTCGGTCAGGAATTTGCTTCAGAGAACTCAGAGTAACAACCTGACAACGACTGGTGGCCAACAACTAGGGCGAACGCCATTTGCCCCTACCGACGACTGACGACCGACTACCAACGACCCAAAGTGACAGGAGTAAAAGAAGCATGGAAGACACGAATAGGCTTCAGGAAGAAAAAAAATTAGTTACCCAGGCTAAACATGATCCGGCTGCTTTTGGTTGTCTTTATGATATGCATTATACTGCTATTTTTAATTATATTTTACGGCGGACCGCCTCTGTTGAATTGGCTCAGGATATAACTTCGGAAACCTTTTTTAAGGCTTTGAAAAATATTAGTAAATTTGAGTGGCGCAATATTTCTTTTTCAGCTTGGCTTTATAAGATAGCAGGCAACGAGATTGCTGCCTATTTTAGGAAAGGTACCTACAAAGCAGAGTCCTTAGATCGTCTGCACGAGGAAGAAGGCTTTGAGGTGGTATCACCTGATGATCTGGAAGAAGAACTTATTTCTGCCGAGGAAGTTTTGGAGCAGCATCAGGAGTTTCTATTTTGTCGCACAAAAATAGAGCAACTCCCTTTAAAATACCAGGAAGTTATTTCTTTACGTTTTTTTGCCGGTAAGAAGCTAAAAGAGATCGGGGAGATTTTGAGCAAATCGGAAGGAACTGTCAAATCACTGCTCCATCGGGGGCTTAAAAAATTAAAGAAATTGATGTTGGAAGACTCGCCAAGTGCAACAAGTGCAACCTTTTCTGCTGCGCAGCATTATAAAGGTAGAGGGTGA
>CAZIRG010000332.1:0-1821 GCA_964541505.1 uncultured Syntrophomonadaceae bacterium
AAATGTCTGCCTGTATCCGGTGTTATTCCTGTCGTAATGTTTGCCCGATGTGTTACTGTAAAGACTGTGTATTAGACAGGCTGGATCCTGCCTGGATACAACGCTCTGTAAATTTGGCGGAGAATACTCCTTTTCATCTGACCAAGGCTTTTCACCTGGCTGGACGTTGTATTGAGTGTGGGGAATGTGAAAGAGTTTGCCCGGTAAATGTTCCTCTCATGAAGCTTAACAGAAAGCTCACCAAAGAAGTGCGTGAGCAGTTTGAGTTTGAACCGGGATTAGACCCGGAAGCGAAGCCACATCAGGCTAGTTATCGTCCGGATGACAAAGAAGACTTCATTCTTTAGAGGTGGGGTGCTTATGGAAAAAATGAAATTGACCAAAGAAAAATTTAATGATTTTATTGCTGCCTTGGAGAAAGAGCGACTCTACGCCCCTCAAAAGGAGGGAGAAACCACGAAGGTTCTGCCTGTTACCAAAGAAAATAGGCCTGACTTTACTGTTTCCAACACGACTGTGCCGCTCAAGAGTTTTTTCTTCCCTCAGACAGAAACACTGTTTCAGTTTAACCTGGGGCAAACAGATATGAAATTGCCGTCAGAGGAAGAAAAAGCAGTAGTTTTAGGTATCAGGCCGTGCGATGCCAAGTCTCTTACCATCGTGGATAAACTTTTTTCCTGGGATGTTGACGATCCCTATTACCTTAAAAAACGTGCTCAAACAACGCTCGTGGGACTGGCTTGTAACAAGCCCTGCGCCAATTGTTTCTGTACTTCTTTGGGTGGTTCCCCAGCTTCTATAGAGGGGCTGGACGTATTGATGACGGAATTAGAAGATGGTTTTTTACTTGATCCAGTGACAGAAAAAGGAACAGCTCTCTGCCAATCAGTGCAAGAATTGCTGGCAGAGGCTAGCGAAGAGGATTCTAGTCAAGCAGAAGCAATACACAAAGAAGCTAGAGAGAGTATTACTAGGCAGATTGATGCCGCAGGAATACCAGAAAAATTGCCGGGTCTCTGGGAGAACAAACTCTGGCAGGAAATCTCTGACTCCTGCTTAGGCTGTGGTATCTGTACCTATCTTTGCCCCACCTGTCATTGTTTTGATATGCAAGACGAGGTAGAAGGCATAGAAGGACGGCGCTGTCGCACATGGGATTCTTGCATGTTTGGTGAATATACCATGCATGCTTCCGGGCATAACCCACGTCCTACACGGCGAGAGCGGACTCGTAACAGAATCAATCACAAATACTCTTATTTTGTGGATAAATTTGGAGAGATAGCCTGTGTAGGCTGTGGCCGCTGTATCAACAGATGCCCGGTAAACATAGATATTCTTGACAATTTGGCGCAAGTTAGGGAGGCATCATTATGAAAGAATGCATAAATCCCTACCAACCTCATATAGCAACAGTTGAAGACACCTGGATTGAGACTCACGGCGAGCGAGGCATTGTAACTCTGAAGGTAGTCTTTGATGATGAAGAAGTGAGGGAAAACTGGGGACATCGCCCGGGTCAGTGTGCCATGATTGGCGTACTGGGTGTGGGAGAAAGTATGATCTCGATCTCTTGTTCTCCTACCGAGGGTAAGTTCCTTCGTTTTTCCGTGATGCGTATGGGTAAAGTTACCCAGGCCATACACGAACTAGAGCCTGGTGATAAACTAATGGTGCGCGGCCCTTACGGAAATAGTTTTCCGGTAGATGAGTGGAAAGGCAAAAACATTATCACTATCGGTGGGGGTATCGGACAGGCGCCGCTACGTCCCATCATAGAATATGTCAGGGCTAATCGCTCCGACTATGCAGGGCTTACTA
>CAZIRG010000333.1:0-1805 GCA_964541505.1 uncultured Syntrophomonadaceae bacterium
CCTTTTTTAATACCGGTTTGCAAATAGTAAGAAACGAAGCCTCATCCCTCCCCCCGGGGGAAAGAACCTACCTGGTAGTGTCCAAAGCACTTCTCACATAACTGCCCGACACCTTCGATATAACCCTTGCGCTTTTGAATCGGTTCATTAAACTTTCGCCGGCATTGGTGCAACTGGTCAAGCTAGTGAATATAACCCTTGCGCTTTTGAATCGGTTCATTAAACTTAACTTCAGTTCTTTGCCAGCAGATTACGCAATATTCATAACCTCCCCGGCGTTTCACTTTTTTCCCCTTAAAGTCAAACACATCTGCCACCGAATATATCTCCCCTCTTCCCTGCCTAGTAAGAACGTAACCCTAATCACTTCTTCTCTTGCTAACTCTCTACCCTTGCTCACGGCTAGCTGAAATTTCAGAGCGGCTAACTTGCAACATATGACATAACATCTCTTCATGTTCCTGACTTTCTTCCTTAACACCAACCGCTTGTTTGTGCTGTAAAACTACCAATACCGTCTGAAATATAATTTTTAAATCCAGCAACCCAGCAACAAAGAATAATTACAAATATACATCAAATCATACCGCAGCTTGTCCTCGGCAGTTGTATCATACTTAGCCATAACCTGTGCCAAACCTGTTATCCCTGGTTTAACAGACATACGATAAACATAACCCGGCACCTCTTCCTTAAACCGATCAACAAAAAACTTTCGCTCCGGTCGTGGCCCTACTAGGCTCATATCACCTTTTAAAACATTGAACAATTGCGGCAATTCATCCAAACGAGTAGCACGCATAAATCTGCCTAAAGAAGTAATCCTAGAATCAACAGCATTCGCCAACACAGGACTAGTCTTTTCCTCGGCGTTGTTAATCATACTCCGAAACTTATAAAGGAAATAAGCTCTCTCTTTGTAGCCTAACCGCTCCTGTTTATATAAGGCCGGGCCTGGCGAGGTTAGCGGAATCAAAATGCCAAGTAGCAGCATCACCGGAGCAGTAATTACCAATAGCACCACCGCCGTTAATATATCAAAACTACGTTTCATGAATACTTGTAAAGCAGTTAACTGCGGAAAAACAACGGAAAGAGCCAGCATATCATCAATTTGCTGCACCTCAGCACCTGCAACAAACAATTCATACAACCCGGGGACAATCAAAACTTCCTTACCATAACGAAAAGAGTAATCCATCACAGCCGCTCTTTCACTTTCAGACAATGACTGCCCTGCCAAAATAACATCTATTTGCGGCAGTATCTCCTCTAACCCCTGTTTATCTTCAATCGTAATAAAATTCTTTACTTCAAACCAACCTCCGGCATGTTGGACAAACTTCTCAACAGCCAGCAACCCATCTTCTACCTTCTTCCCAATAATTAATACCTTTCTTTTTCCTTTCAACCGTCTATTTACAGATAATATTATTAAGCGAAACCCGGCAATCAAAGCAACTTGCAGAACTCCACCCATCAAAATAACGCTACGTGGAAACGCAAATTCCCGGTACCAAAAAGAAATAGCCATCGTAAATAGCAATAACACAACTACAGCGATAGTAATTGTATGGATGTATCTATAAAAGCTTTTTCTTGTCCAATTAGAATAAAAATCAAATAAATAAAAAATTACAACCGTTGCCAAAGATAACCAGGGTACAATTTCAAGATAAGCCTCGAAGTTAATCAGCGGTAAATTCCCCCGAAAACGAACAAAAAATGCTATTAAAAAGCCAGCGTGAACTAAAACTATGTCCAATAAAATAATTACTATTTTGCCTACTTTTCTGCCAAAAGAA
>CAZIRG010000334.1:0-1770 GCA_964541505.1 uncultured Syntrophomonadaceae bacterium
TTTTTTGATGGTGCACGCATATAACCAAACAAATCATCATCCCACCAGCTTATAGGATTCGCATCCGTGTAGGCAATCTTTTTTCCCCGGTATATCGGGGCAGCTTGCCAGCCTAAATCGGAGTTCTCTAAGGTTGTGCGCAGCCAGTACCTATAAGCCTGCGCTGATACATAAGGGTAGGCTCCTTCTTTTGTACGAATAAGTTTTACCCCGGAAGTATTATCTGTTCTGGCACCGGGGATACTGCCTAAATTATTAAGCGCTGAAGCCGGGGCATCAATCAACATTAAACCTGTAACAAAAGCCATGCTAGTTTCCTCCTTTTGTTATTTATTATTTGTTTTCACTTTCGATTTCCTCTTCACTTTCTATTAAAACGTCTGCATTATTACCAAACCAACCATCTTCAAAAAGCTTTTCAATCATACGAATAAGCAAGAGATCACGAGACAATCTCCAATTTTTATTTGCCAAACCTTCTCCTTCTTCAAACACCTCAATGTACGGCTCAAACTCAATCAGCGGCTTCTTTCCTCTCACTACCTGCCGGCGGTTAGCTTTTAACAAAAGAGTTCTAAAATAATCATACCGCTGCTCCTCGAAGAAATTCCTGAAAAATCTTCTGTCATTACTTTCGCTCACGTATGAAGCAAGTTTATCGCCCAGTTTACGTATTTGTTCTATGGCGTCTTTCTCCATTTCCATCACCTCCTTTAGGAAAAGTGCTGTCAATTTCCAGGAAATCATTTCTCTTTCTTCCAAGGTTGAGTACTCAGCGCGCGGATCGCCTTTTTTTGCTTGTTTCCAAGGAATGCGCAAAAAATAGGTGCGTAGAAATTTCCGGGCATTATCAGGCAATCCAAATAAATCTTCGTAAAAAAAGTTAACTTTATTTGCAGACTTACTTTCTGCCTGCCAGGCTTTTCTCTCCACCAGCTGCCAGTTTTCCCTGTAGTTAACTCCCCTGGCTTTCCTCAGAAAAGTAATCATTCCCAGCGGTAAATGGTAAATATCAAGGGAAGGACTCTGTCCACTGTTAGAGAGATGATATGCAGTTACCGTGAAAGGAAGGGAATCTGCCTGCTCCTCTCGCATCTTATCCAGTATTTTGAGTAAAGTATCCAGCAGTAAAGTTTTTTGCCGATAGCCGGATTCCGGCAGTTTGCTACTCCCTGCTGCTTGCGCAAAACTAATATTTTCCCTGTTAGTAGTTAAAAATTCCGAGGCAAAGTGAAGTAAAATAGCAGGATTTTCAGAGTGCACAATCAGCAATCTGCCAGCACATTTAGCGCAGGCAAGGGGAAATGCATGCAAGCACAGCAAAGCAACCCCAGAGACAAAAAGACCGACTTCTCCCCCGGGATAGAAATTAATAACTCCTACTCCGCTTGCGAGCGGGATATGCTGTCTGAAGGCTTTGCCTGGTATAGCTTCCTCAGAGAGAGAAATAGCAATCGCCGGTTCCCCAGTAAAAACGCACTTCTGTTTCAAGGCAGGCACATTCCCCTTGTAAGCACTGAATATAAGCTGGGCCTGCTCTGCCTTTTTTTCAGATGAAAATGAAGGTTGCAAGAAACTGGCATTGCTGGTAAAAACAGCTGTCAAAAATGATTTGAGTGGATTAACTAGATACTGCTCTTTCATAAAATCAGCAATTTTATCCAAATCTTCTAGAACAACCTCCTCGACATCTTTTTTGCCAGAAAAAACAGTAACTGCTGCCGCCCCCACATCAAACAAGGGGTGGCCTGTTAATTTAAGCATCATTAA
>CAZIRG010000335.1:0-1765 GCA_964541505.1 uncultured Syntrophomonadaceae bacterium
TTAGCTGTGCCTCTTCTACTGTTGGAACAAAAGCTCTAATTAGGAATGCCAGGAGGATTGGCGCTACTATAATATACAACATAAGATTATCCCTGGTAGCATTGGTAAAGCCCTGTAACAACAAATTTATGACCTTTTTCATCTGGCACCCTCCTTCATCAACTTATTACTGACCAGAAGATGGCATACAATATAAGCAAGTACAGTAAAGATAGCCAGCATGATAATTTGTGGGGTCAGCTGCCTACCGGTAGGAAACAATATTTCATTAAACAACACCAGTAGGGAATAGGTCGGAATAAACTCGATATAAAATGGTGAAAAAGTTGGCGAAAGCAAGGTAAATATTGGCAGCATGTTAATAATCAAGCCAGCCATACCTACAAAAAACCATTCTGATAGATTGTTGAAAAATGTTGCTAGACTGATCCCCAAAAACCCAAACAACGTAGTCCCTGCAATTAATACAGGAAGCAGAGCCAGCCAATTCACTGACCAGCCTAAAGTCAATAATACGAAACAAGAAGCATAGACGACTCCTTTGGTAATAAAGGCAAGTGTTTTGGAGGCGATATAGGATCCTGCCCCGGCAGTAGTAATCCTGTAAGCTTTTATAGTGCCTTCCGCCTTTTCCTGAAAGATAAACACTGCTGCCAGAAAATAGCTGAATATGGCAACTTCATATAGTAAAACCAGCGGCACAGCCATCTTATTTTGTGGTAAGGGGTCTGTTCTCTCTCCCAGGAAAACGGTCTCATACTGTGCCTGTGGCGTGATTCCAGCCATACCTGCGAGCATACTTCGCAGTGAGGCCGCTACTATATTTATGTTTTCCTCCTTCATAAACTCCCCATGCACAATTGTAAAACGTGGTTCCAGCAATGTTCCCTCAAAAACTATGCCGAGCGGTGTTTCACCGTCCATGATCAGCTGTTCCAGTTCTTCCATACTGTTCAGCCATGTTACCTCTCCTGTTTCCTTCTCGGGAAGCATGCCAGCGATAATTTGATTTTCGCTTCTATCTAGGAAGTAAAAAGCTCTGTGCTGTTCCACGGTGTCAGGTAAGACAAGATGGAAAAGAACCAAAAAAATCACGACTGTCCCCATCATTAGCCGCACGAAGGAGTTTCTCAGCATAATCTTCATGTCTTGGACATACAAGCTTGCTACTTTCCCCATTATATGAGCCCCCTCCCGGTTAGCTTGATGAATATTTGCTCCAACGTTGCCTCCTGTGAGTGAATTGTTTGCACTTCTTTAGTATTGATAATCTCATTTAGTTTGTTTTTGTCCTCTTCATTATCCAAAAACAGCACTTGTTTTTCAGTATCCTGCTCACCTGTAAATTCAATTAAAACTGATTTGTCTCCATGTTTGAGTTTTAAATTTCTTGGCGAATCCACAGCCACTATCTCACCTTCATTCAAGAACGCCACTCTGTCGCATAAATCCTCAGCCGCAAACATATTGTGCGTGGTTAGAAAAATGGTACAACCTGCTGCTTTCTTTTCTTTGATTATTTGCCTGATTTGACTTGCTGTCGCTGGATCTAACCCTGAAGTTGGTTCATCCAAAAATAATATTTTGGGAGTATTGATTAGAGCACGAGCAAATACTATTCGCTGTTTCATGCCCTTCGAATATTCTGAAACTCTTTTAGTCGCCGCATCTCTTAACCCAACCATATCTAAAATCTCCATGATATCAATAGTTTTTACATCAAACAGCCCGGCAAAGTACTTTAAGTTCTCGTATCCTGAAAGTT
>CAZIRG010000336.1:0-1759 GCA_964541505.1 uncultured Syntrophomonadaceae bacterium
AGAGGTCTTGAGTCTGGAGCGGATTAAAGATACGAACGCCCTTGATACCGAATTTATGCTCGCCGTTGTCCGCAATAACAAGGTTCTCGTACAGATTGCCGCGCAGAGGATCGCGGGACGCCTGTTCTTTAGTATGGATGCCCAGCAAGAGAACACAAAAGAAGAACGAAATCGCTATCGCAATGGTTTAAGAACATTTTCATTTAGGTTAAATCATGTTATACTGCAAGTATCATAAGTCAGGATAATTCAATATTGGAGCTTGAAAACCTTAGAATAATTCTAAAAGATTGAATCCCCATAGGTTCGACATAAATTTAAAAAATCCTTCTTTTTTGAAAAATATTTTTATCTGATTTATATCTGCCTACCGTTACCGCCGCGACTTCCTTCTTCTGGACAATCAAAAATTTTGCGGCTTGGTTATAAAACAAACAACTTAAATAGCTCAGATAGCGATGGATAGGCGCTATTTGAGCCCTTTTAACATGCAAAACTTCCGATTGATCCCTCTAAGAACCGTCCCCCTGGTTTTTCCAGTGAATTGATTGTTCCACCGTGATTTCACGGTTTACTGGAGGAACATCGGATTTTCTATACAATTCAGCTTTCAGGATGCTTTCTGCGGATTGCTTTGACATATTTGGGATGTGCTAGGGTGATGTTGCAGGAATCTTCAAGTACATTAAACATGGGAATCCAGTATTTCCCGGTAGATTCCATACAAACATCCTTGCAGTTGTTGTCACAAAGCAACAACGGCTCTACAATTCCAAAATGTCTTGTTTAGAAAGACCTGTCACCTTTTGGATTGCTGCCAAATCCATTTTTATCTCCAACAAATTTTTGGCTATTTCCCGTGCTTTTGTATCTTCACCTTCAATCTTGCCTTCAGTTTTACCTCTTAATGTAGCTCCTTCTAGGAAAGATTCCTGTTCCATGCGGAATTTTTCCTGTAGCAAGTACAATCGCCGCTCAGTGGCATCTTTTTTTATTAGCTCTTCAATGCTGATTGCTTTTCTGATAGCGGGGTTTTTTTGGGCTATCTGTTCCATGACGTCACCTCCAATATTATTGAAAAAAATTAACCAGTCTGTTAATGTATCTTTTGAGGGTACTGTAATTTTTTTTAGTTTCTTCACTTCCATGATGTGTATTTCCAGCAAGTCGCTGAACAACTCATTTGTTTGGGTATCTCTGATCTGAAAGCTGCGGTAGTAACGTTCATCGTCTTTAAACCAGTCAAAATCCATGACTACTATGCTGATAGTCTTTTTTAATTCTTTGTACTTTTTACCTTTGTTTAATTGTTCACTGTATAATCTCGCCCAGTAATACAATATTCTTTGATCAATATCATGCTCATCTATTATTTGCACTTCTATGTTTATTAATATACCGTCAGCTGTTTTGGCCAGTATATCCAGCCTGGCTGCTTTACCCAGCAAATACTCCGGGATTAATTCTTTGTCTAATAATTGTACACGTGTCAATTTTTTATCTACCGACAAATTCAAGACAGCATTCAAAAACCCAAGCAAAGCCTCTTTACCGTCTTCCGAGCCTAAAATACGTTTAAAAGCATAATCATTTAAGCGATTTATTTGTTGGATTTCAGTCAACTACACCACCTCTTTCTTAGTAACATTTTATCACATTGGCAGGAGCAAAACAAGAAAAAAGTCAAATTGTTGTAGGGAAGAGGTGTCAGGTCTCAACAATTGACAATCTGGTTTGAGAATTGTAGCAGTATATTGTA
>CAZIRG010000337.1:0-1736 GCA_964541505.1 uncultured Syntrophomonadaceae bacterium
TTAACCTAGGCAACAATGCTCAAGCACGTCCCAAGGTGAGAAGTAGCAGCTTCTGCTTAGTAAAATATTTAATTACATAGAAACTATAGCACAAAAATTACCTGCCGTCAAATTTATTTCTTTTCTGCAATTTCCAGGCAAACTTTTTCTATTATATCCGGCAAACTTATAAGTCCCAAGTCTCCTTCAGTTCTATGGCGCAAAGCAACGCGCTCTCTCTCTATCTCTTTGTCTCCCACTACTAACATATAAGGGGTCTTCTTTAGCTGTGCTTCTCTGATTTTATAGCCTATTTTTTCGTTACGGCTGTCTACCTCTACCCGGACTGTTTTTTCTTTGAACATTTCTGCAACCTTGTAGGCATAATCATGATGCCTATCCGCCAACGGCAAAATAACGACCTGTACAGGTGCTAACCACAGAGGAAAAGCTCCACCGTAGTGTTCTATCAACAAAGCAAAAAAACGTTCGATAGCACCATAAATCACCCTATGAATCATAACAGGACGATGTTTCTCACCATCTTCCCCAATATAGTTCAAATCAAATTTTTCCGGCATCTGGAAATCAAGCTGGATAGTGCCGCACTGCCAGGTTCTGCCTAGAGAATCTTCTAGGTGAAAATCAATCTTCGGTCCGTAAAAAGCCCCGTCACCTTCATTGATGATATACCTTACCTGTTTCTTGATCAGGACTTCTTCCAAAGCCGCAGTTGCCTTTATCCACATTTCAGCACTACCCATAGCTTTATCCGGTTTGGTGCTCAACTCCACATGGTATTTGAATCCAAAAACCCGGTAAAAATGATCCACTAAATCTATAACCCTCTCCACCTCTGTGCTAATTTGTGAGGGCAACATGAAAATATGGGCATCATCTTGGGTAAAAGACCTGACACGCATAAGTCCATGCAAAGTGCCTGACAGCTCATGGCGGTGCACAACACCCATCTCTGCTAGGCGCAAAGGAAACTCTCTATAACTATGCATGGTAGAGCGATAGATAAGCATAGCACCAGGACAGTTCATAGGTTTAATAGCAAAATCGGTATCGTCAATTTTCGTAAAATACATGTTTTCTTGGTAATGCTCCCAATGACCAGACTGCTCCCATAAAGCTTTATTTAAGATCAAAGGCGTTTTTATTTCCTGGTAGCCCGCTTTGGTATGCTCCTCGCGCCAAAAGTTTTCCAGCTCATTGCGAATTATCATCCCTTTAGGATGATAAAAAGGAAATCCCGGACCTTCTTCATGTAGGCTAAAGAGTTCTAACTCCTGCCCTAACCGCCTGTGATCTCTTTTTCTGGCCTCTTCCAAACGGGCAAGATGCTCTTCCAGTAAAGATTTTTTCGGAAAAGAAGTGCCATAAATCCTCTGTAACATTGGTCTTTTTTCACTACCTCGCCAATAAGCACCAGCTAGGTTAAGCAAGCGGACAGCTTTTATTTTCCCCGTAGAGGGAAGGTGCGGACCGGCACATAAATCTATAAATTCAGCCTGTCTGTAGCAACTAATCACCGCATCATCAGGCAGTTCTGCAATAAGCTCCAATTTGTACTCTTCCCCTTGATCTTTGAAGAATTTTAGAGCTTCCTCCCGAGACATTTCTACTCTTTCAATGCTAATATCTTCGTTAATAATTTTTTGCATTTCTTGCTCGATTTTTTCTAAATCTTCTGGTGAAAATTTTTTTGGTAGATCAAAATCGTAGTAAAAGCCGTCTTTGATAGATGGACC
>CAZIRG010000338.1:0-1729 GCA_964541505.1 uncultured Syntrophomonadaceae bacterium
GCCCTAACAAATCAAATATAAAAAGGAAATTAGCAATCAAGCTAGAATTACAACTAGGATTGTTGTATACTTGTGCTATTACAGTTTGCAGTCTGCGGACTGCAGTTTACAGTTACCAGTTTACAGTTTACAGGGGTTACGAAGGTTACGGGGGTGAGTCCGAGGAGGACGAGGACGGTGAGACTTCCAGTGGATGTCGAACGAGTCCTGACGACGGCGACAGGTGAGTCGCCCGGGGGATGTTGGTGTAGTCCGAGCGAGTCAGGAGTCCGTGAGGTCTTCCAATGTGCCATACAACAATTAACTAATAACTGATAAAATGCAAATCAGTAACACTACCAACTGGTAACTGGTAACTGGTAACTGAATAATTCGGAGGTGAGTTTTTTGTCCGTTTTGAAAACGTTGCCCTTGGTACCATTGCGAGGCGCAGTGGTTTTTCCTAATATGATGCTTCATTTAGATGTAGGGAGAGGTTCTTCGGTGAAAGCTTTAGAGGATGCTATGCTGAAAGATAATAAAATTGTTTTAGCGGCTCAAAAGAAAGCTCATGTTGAAGATCCTGATGCCAAAGACATCTATAAGGTTGGAACTACTGCTAGGGTGAAGCAGATATTAAAGCTTCCAGGCGGTACTATCAGAGCCTTAGTAGAAGGATTGAAACGTGTCAAGATTAAAAAATATGTTACTACCGAACCTTTTTTTGAAGTGGAAATCGAAGAAGTAGAGGAGGAACCGAAAAAAAGTTTGCAGTCAGAAGCTCTCATGCGTAGCGTTCTTTTTCAGTTTGAGCAGTATATAAAGTTAAGCAGAAGAATTCCGCCAGAAACTTTAGTTACAGTGTCTACTATTGAAGAACCGGGCACGCTGGCTGATGTTGTTTCTTCCAATCTTTCTTTACAAGTTTCACAGAAACAGGTTATTTTGGAAACAGTAGAGTCAGAGCTACGCCTGAAAAAGTTAATAAAAATTCTGAGCAAGGAAATGGAAGTACTAAAAATTGAGCGCAAAATAAACCTACAAGTTCGCCATCAGATGGAAAAAACACAGAAGGAATATTATTTGCGAGAGCAGGTAAAGGCGATCCAGAAAGAGCTGGGAGAGAAAGATGAGCGGATGGCAGAGGCTGATGAACTGCGAGAAAAAATAGCAGAAATTAAGTTTCCGACAGAAGTGGAGGAAAAAGCACTTAAAGAGGTAGAGCGTCTGGAAAAAATGCCACCAGCCGTAGCAGAAGGGGTAATCGTGCGTAACTACTTAGAATGGCTTTTATCTTTACCGTGGGGAGTGCAGACAGAAGACCGCTTGGATCTGGATATGGCAGAAAAAATACTGGATGAAGACCATTATGGTTTAAAAAAAGTGAAAGAGAGAATCATTGAATATCTGGCTGTACGACAGCTAACAGAAAAGATAAAAGGTCCTATTATTTGCCTTATTGGTCCACCTGGAGTAGGAAAAACTTCTTTGGCCAAATCTGTGGCTCGTGCCTTAGAAAGAAAATTCATCCGTATGTCTTTGGGTGGGGTAAGAGATGAAGCTGAAATCCGGGGGCACCGGCGCACATACGTTGGAGCTATGCCAGGGCGTATTATCCAAGGTATGCGACAGGCAGGTTCAAACAATCCCGTATTTATTTTAGACGAGATTGATAAAATGTCCACAGACTTTCGGGGAGATCCTTCGGCTGCACTCTTAGAAGTTCTGGACCCGGAACAGAATAGTACTT
>CAZIRG010000339.1:0-1726 GCA_964541505.1 uncultured Syntrophomonadaceae bacterium
AGCAGCTTGAGAGCAACGCATGAGATAATTTTAAAAACAGCTCAATAGACCTGAGCAGTTACATTAATACAAGTAAATTAATGCAAATCAGCTATAATCAATAAAAAATCAGCGCCTACTTTTAAAAATTTTCCTTGACAACCATCTGTTATTCATAGTAAGATCGGGAGTAATTATATAGAGCAAATTTAATGATGGAAACTAGTAGGCAGGGGAACTCTTCTCAGAGAGTCGGACAGTTGCTGTGAGTTCGGTGTTGTAGTCTTTGCTGAATGGATTCCGGAGAATGCTGACCGAATTCTGCTAAGGAGATAGTAGGCTCAGCCGGAACTTTTACCGTTAAAAGAAGCAGGTCTCGGAAGAAGATTTTTTCTTCCCGCATCTGGTAGAGTGGTTTGTTGTTGTCTTTTATTTTATAACAGCAGGCAAATTGGGTGGCACCGCGAGTAATAACTCTCGTCCCTGGGATGAGGGTTATTTTTTTCCCAAAAAAGATAGGAGGAGTAACACATGAAAACCAGAAAAATATTTTTAGCGGAGAAGGATATCCCGCGGCAATGGTACAATATTCAGGCGGATCTGCCTAGCGGTATGAACCCGCCGCTTAACCCGGCTACCATGAAGCCTATTGAGCCGCAAGATTTGGAAAGAGTTTTTCCCATGAATCTGATCGAACAGGAAGTCAGCACGGAAAGGTATATCGATATTCCAGAAGAAGTCTTGGAGAAGCTGTTTATCTGGAGACCTGCCCCTTTGCAGCGAGCTGTTGCCCTGGAGCAACACTTAAAAACTCCGGCGAGAATATACTATAAGGATGAATCAGTAAGCCCTGCCGGTAGCCACAAGCCTAATACAGCTTTGCCGCAGGCGTACTACAACAAAAAATTTGGTATTAAAAGATTAACTACAGAAACAGGTGCCGGACAATGGGGCAGTGCTTTAAGTTTGGCTGGCAGTCTTTTTGGATTGGAAGTAAAGGTATATATGGTGCGAATCAGTTATGAACAGAAGCCCTATCGTCGCTTGATGATGGAGACTTGGGGAGGAAAATGTATCCCCAGCCCTAGTTCTGAAACTATTTTTGGTCGTCAGATACTGGAGAAAGACCCGAATTGTCCCGGTAGTTTGGGTATTGCTATCAGTGAAGCGATTGAAGATGCAGTGACTAGTCCTGATACACGCTACTCTTTGGGCAGTGTTTTAAATCATGTTATGCTGCACCAGACTATTATCGGGCTGGAGGCACAAAAGCAGATGGCTATCGCAGAAGAAGAACCTGATATTGTGATTGGTTGTGTTGGCGGAGGTAGTAATTTTGCCGGACTAACATTCCCCTATATACGAGATAAAATTCATGGCAAGAAGATGCGCATTGTTGCGACTGAGCCTACGGCTTGTCCTACCCTGACCAGGGCTCCCTTTGCCTATGACTTTGGGGATACAGCTTCCCAGACGCCCTTGCTGCCCATGCATACCTTGGGGCACAATTTCATACCGCCTTCTATTCATGCCGGTGGTTTGCGTTATCATGGGGTGGCACCTTTGGTCAGCCAGCTAATGCTGGATGGGCTTATCGAAGCTCAATCTTATAACCAACTAGAGACATATGCGGCAGGTGTTTTATGGGCACGCACAGAAGGTTCTATACCAGCTCCAGAAACTTGTCATGCGATTGCTGCAGTTGTGGCAGAAGCTAAAAAAGCTAAAGAAGAAGGACAAGAAAAAG
>CAZIRG010000340.1:0-1716 GCA_964541505.1 uncultured Syntrophomonadaceae bacterium
CATATGGATAAGGAACATGGGATTCTGATGAGTTTGAATATGGAGTGTGAAAAATAGTAACATGAATAGATTAAACAAATATGGTAAAAATATCAATTCAAAATAATGTTTAGCCAATTACTCCGTCTCTCAAAGCATTCCATCATCTATGGGTTTGGTGTTGCTATCTCTCAATTCATAGGTTTCTTCCTGCTTCCACTTTACACGCGTTTTTTGACGCCAGCAGACTTTGGTGTTTTACAGATTTTTATCACCACTCAGGCATTTTTAGGCGCAATCATTGGGATGGGGCTTGGCACAGCACTATTTATGTCTTTTTTCAAGTATGATAATGAAGAAAATCGAAAAAAAGTGGTGAGCACCAGCCTGATCTTTCTGACTGTAGCCTCTTTGTGTTTTACTCTGATATTAATTCAGCTCGCAAGCAAATTCTCATTGCTTCTTTTCGCTTCTACTCAATATACCTTTTATTTTCAAATTATTTTCCTTACACTATTTTTTGATGTCGCAATCGCAATTGTATTGCAAGTTTTCCGTGCAAGAGAAGAATCGAAGAAGTTTGTCCTGATTTCCTTAGTCAGATTTTTGGTGAGCGTGGGATTGAATATTTATTTCGTAGCTGTTTTGGAAAAGGGTGTGTTAGGTATCTTAGCGGCAGGATTGATAGTTGCTGGTTTACTTTATTTGCTCTTGATACCAAGCATAATTAAGAATACGGGTCTGAGATTCTCCGTAGTAGATATAAAGGAGATGTTAAGTTTTGGGTTACCTTTAGTACCAACGGCTTTAGGCGGTTTAATACTATTCGCTTCTGACAAATATCTCCTGCTACTTCTCTCGACTGCACATCAACTTGGTCTTTATTCACTCGGTTACAAATTCGGAGCGGTTATTCTGGGACTTATAGTCGCCCCCTTCACCTTGGCTTTTGGTCCCTTTGCTTTCTCAGAGGCAAAGAAAGAGAACGCTAAAGAGGTTTACTCAGCAGTTTTGACCTATTTTTTCCTTGTTGCGATGTTTGCTGCCCTGGGGTTATCTGTGTTATCCAAAGAGGTCTTGATGATTATGACAACGCCTGCATTCTATGATGCCTATAAAGTTGTTCCCTTGATAGCATTGTCCTATGTGCTATACGGATGTGCTCACGTTTTCGCCATTGGGATTTATTTAATGAAAAAAACAAAGTACTCACCGCTCATTACCGGGATTTGTGCTATAGTGAATATCGGCTTAAATTTTGTATTAATCCCCAATTACGCAATGATGGGGGCAGCAGTAGCAACAGTTATTTCCTTTTTCATCCTTGCAGTAGGCGACTTTATTGTCTCGATGAAATATTATCCAATCAGGTATGAGTGGAGCCGAGTTGCCAAGATATTCCTTGCTGCTGTCTTGGTTTATGTGGGGTGCCTTTTTATCACTAATGACTCGGCAATTATAGCTGGCGTGCTTAAGTTGATAAGCCTGCTTGGTTTTCCTATTCTGCTGTTTGTGTTTGGGTTCTTTAAGCCTGAAGAGATACAGAAGGCAAGAGAAATTTTCAGGGTTGCTCCTGAGTATATCAGGCTATGGTTAGCCAATAATAGGCTGTTCTGGAGAAGTTAAGGCTATAATAAGACAAGGAGTCTGGTTATTTGAGGAGAACGAAAAAGGGCTTGTGAGAGAAGCTCTCTCTGGCCTAAATCCTAGGTTGTGGACAAGGAAATACCGTGCCAG
>CAZIRG010000341.1:0-1678 GCA_964541505.1 uncultured Syntrophomonadaceae bacterium
TGATTTAGTAAAATCAATGCTCACTCTGGTATATGCTGTAACAGCTTGAGAGCAATGCATGAGATAATTTTAAAAACAATTCAATAAGCCTGAGTAGTTACAAATAATGTAAATATGGAGGGAAAAAATTGCAAGCAAAAGAACAGTTGGCAATAATCAAACGAAACACGGTTGAAATCATACTTGAAGACGAGCTTTATAAAAAGATAGAAAGGTCGCTTGCTACCGGGAAACCTTTGAAAGTTAAACTAGGACTAGACCCATCAGCTCCTGACCTACATTTGGGGCATGCTGTGGTTTTGCATAAAATGCGCGAATTTCAAGAATTAGGTCATGAGATTATTATAATTTTGGGAGATTTTACCGGTATGCTCGGGGACCCTACCGGGAAATCAACAGCCAGAAAGCAGCTTTCTATGGAAGAAGTTCTTGCTAATGCAAAAACTTACCGAGAACAGGTCTTTAAGATTTTGGATAAAAATAAAACTAAGGTGGTGTTTAACAGCACCTGGCTGAAAGAGCTTAGCTTTGCAGATGTTATTAATTTAGCTTCTAAGCTAACGGTTGCTAAGATGCTTACTAGGGAAGACTTTTCCTCTCGCTATAAAAAACAGCTTCCCATTGGTATACATGAATTTTTTTATCCTTTGATGCAAGGATATGATTCTATTGCCTTGGAAACAGATGTTGAGTTTGGTGCTACGGAACAAAAATTTAATCTCCTTATGGGACGCCATTTGCAGCGAGAGTTTGGGCAAGAACCTCAAGTAGCCATTATGATGCCGATACTTACAGGTACAGATGGGGAGCAAAAGATGAGCAAGAGTTTGGGTAACTATATTGGCATCTCTGAATCACCAACAGATATATATGGCAAAACCATGTCTATCTCCGATAACTTGATGCTTGAGTATTACCGTTTGGCAACCAATTATTCTTACCAAGAAATAACTGAAATTGAAAAAGGTCTAAACAATGGGGAGATGCATCCTAGGGATGTCAAGATGAAATTGGCCAGAAAACTGGTTTCCATGTATTATGATGAAAAGGAAAGCATTAGGGTAGAGAGAGAATTTAAGAGGATATTTCAAGGAAGAGACCTTCCTGATGATATACCTAACTTTGATTTTAAAAAAGATCTTTTGGAAGATAACAGTATCAACATTGTCAATCTCCTTAAAATAACAGGGCTGGTTGACAGCACCAGTGAAGCGCGCAGAATGATAAAACAAGGTGGTGTAAGGTTGAACAGTGAAAAAATAACTAGTATTGACTATATAGTGGAACTTGTTGACAATAGTGTTTTACAGGTAGGAAAAAGAAAATTTATTAGAATTAAATATAGCTGTACTGCCAAGGGCAATTAATTTGCATTATTAGTGAGTATTTAGAAGTTAGGAATTGATGGACAGATATCAGTTGGCTAATATTCGATTGTTGATAGATGGTAACTACTTAGGCACTAACGTAATAGTTAGAGATTGAATACCACTTTACAGTTTATGGTTTACAGTGATTACGAGGTTACAATTTGCTATATTATACAATAATTAACTGGTAACTGGTAACTGGCAACCGGTTTATGATCCATTGTTCACCGGTTTTTAACCGGAAACTGACTATAGCTGAATAGATGCTATGTTAAATGTCAAGTATTATTGTGAACAACCGAAAACAC
>CAZIRG010000342.1:0-1677 GCA_964541505.1 uncultured Syntrophomonadaceae bacterium
CTTCCCACCTCCAATATACGTGGTGTTGCTGTAGCAGCAAGGCTCAAGTAGTTACTTTAAAACTACACTTTCCATTGGAACATTGGAGATGCTTTCTTTTGGCAGTATTCTTTTCGATAAGATAACTATTACATTCCGGGCAAAATTCACTGGTTGGTTTATCCCAACTAATAAAATCACATTTGGGATAAGCACTACACCCAAAAAAATCTCGCTTTTTTTTAGTTTTTTTCAGTAACACCGCTGCCCCACACTTTGGACAATTGACGCCAGCCTCTTTGGTTATTGGTTTAGTAAACTTACAATCTGGAAAGCCTGGGCAAGCAAGAAACTTCCCAAATCGTCCTGTTTTTATAACTAAATTTCGTTTGCATTTTGGGCAGAGTTCGTCTGTAACTTCATCTACCAGTTTGATCTTTGGCATTTTTTCCTCAGCAATTTTGAGACTTACCTGAAAAGGAGAATAAAATTCCTTGATCAATTGCAACCAAGGATAGTCACCCTCTTCAACTTGATCCAGCTTTTTTTCCATTTGAGCTGTAAAGTCGACATCTATAATATCCTTAAAAAATTCCTGCAAAATATCCAGCACGATAAAACCCAGCTCAGTTGGTTTAAAAACTTTTTTTTCTTTAATGACATAGCCTCTATTTAAAATCGTACTGATTGTCGGAACATAGGTACTCGGGCGTCCAATGCCATTCTCCTCCAGTGTTTTAACCAGCATAGCTTCCGAAAAACGCGGGGGAGGCTGTGTAAAATGCTGTTTTTGCTCAAATTGTAAAAGAGTTAATTCTTGATCAACAGACAATTGCGGTATGTCTTCTATTTTCCTTTTTTTCTCTTTTTTCAAATCTTCGCCTTCAACATACAAAGTCATATAGCCAAGAAATTTTATGGAGGAACCGGCAGCTCTAAAAACATAATCATCTACTTTTATATTAACTTTGATAGTATCTAAGAGTGCTGATTCCATTTGGCTAGCCATAAAACGTTCCCAGATCAGCTTATATAAACGAAATTGATCTTTATTCAAAAACTGCTGCACTTCTTCAGGTATCCGGTAAGCAGAAGTAGGTCTTATAGCTTCGTGAGCTTCCTGAGCCCCTTTTTTTGCTCTATAATACCTTGGTGAAGAAGGCAGGTATTCTTTTCCTATTTTTTCAGCTATGTATTGGCGCGCCTCTGTTAGTGATTCGTGTGAAACTCGCACTGCATCAGTTCTAATATAAGTAACCAAACCGACAGGTTTATTTTTTTCAAGAGGAATCCCTTCATATAATTGTCCTGCTACCTGCATAGTTTTTTTACCCGTATAGCCTAATTTCCTAGCAGCCTCCTGTTGCAAATTACTGGTAGTGAAGGGCGGTGGTGGATTTCTTTTTTTCTCCTTCTTTTCTATAGATTGAACCATAAATGTTTTTTCAGCAATCGTTTTCAATATATTTTCAACAGCATCCTTGGTCTTCAATGCAGTTTTCTTACCTTTTTTGCCAATAAATTTGGCTTCAAATTTATTTTTTTTATAGTCTGGAGTCAAAAATGCTGCCAAACTCCAGTATTCTTCTGGGATAAACTTTTCTATTTCCCTTTCACGCTCACAGATCAGTTTTAATGCTACCGATTGAACTCTCCCCGCACTCAAGCCTTTTCTTACTTTTCGCCACAAAAGAGGGC
>CAZIRG010000343.1:0-1665 GCA_964541505.1 uncultured Syntrophomonadaceae bacterium
AATAATTGTGCTGAATACTAAAATCATCCGAAAAGTTTTTTGAATTGACAACTATACAAACAAGAAATTTTATATTAAAATGTAGTTTATCTAGACAATTACCTTAAGCTCATAATGTTTCAGTTTATTACTCTGCCCTTAAAGGTTTCTCAAAGTTGGTATTGCTGTAGCAACTGAGCTAGGCGGTTACCGAAATTTATAAAAGAAGGAGCAAATTTGTATGAAGTATAACATTGCAACGATCCCTGGTGATGGAACAGGACCTGAAGTCATAGTAGAGGCTATCAAGGTTTTAGAGGCAGTAAGTGAAAAAAATAATTTCAAGTTAGAATTCCATTCTTATGATTTGGGTGGTGAAAGATATCTTCGCACTGGAGAAATACTACCTGTTGGAATTGTAGACGAATTAAAAGAATTTCAGGCTATTTTATTAGGCGCTATCGGTCATCCTGATGTTAAGCCAGGCATTCTGGAAAAAGGAATATTATTGAAACTTCGTTTTGAGTTGGATCAATATATTAATTTGAGACCAATAAAACTTAATTCTGCTAAGTTTGCACCTGTAAAGGATAAAACACCTGCCGACATAGATTTTGTTGTTGTACGTGAAAACTCAGAAGGCTTATACGCTGGAGCTGGTGGGACATTGAAAAAAAATACGCCAGATGAAGTTGCTATTCAAGAATCTATTAACACCAGAAAAGGTATTGACAGGTGCTTGCGTTATGCCTATGAATATTGCCAAAAAAGAAATAAAGATAATAAATTAACTCTCTGTGGTAAGACAAATGTCCTTACCTTTGCTTTTGACCTTTGGGAAAGAGCGTTTAATGAAATGGGAGAAAAAGAATACCCGTCTATAAAAAGAGATTATGCTCATGTTGATGCTATTACCATGTGGTTGATTACAAATCCGGATTGGTTTGATGTAATTGTCACAGATAATATGTTTGGAGATATTATTACTGACTTAGGAGCTGTAGTACAAGGTGGTATAGGCATAGCTGCCGGAGGAAACATCAATCCTGAGGGAGTATCGATGTTTGAACCGATTGGTGGTTCTGCACCCAAATATACCGGTCAAAATGTTATAAATCCATTGGCAGCCATAAATGCTGGGGCAATGCTCTTGGAAACAGTGGGAGAAAGCACAGCAGCCTCTCAAATAGAAAAAGCTGTGCTTGTTGTATGTGAAAAACATTTGAAAAGTCTTGCAGCAGAACGAATGGGATACAAGACCGATGAAGTTGGAGATTTGGTAGTAAAATATCTGTAAAAGAAGGCAGCTGTATGGTCGCTTTCTTTTATTTAAGAATTTCTCATCTGCTCGTATTTTTCTTCAAGTAGAATATAAGCTTCTTTTTTTGTTTTTATTTCTCCGTTGATTTGAGCAGTAAAAAGTTCTTCTATCAACACCCCTAAAGTTCTGGAAAGCGGCAAGTTTAGATAGCGAATTATTTCATCAAAAGTTAATATTTCAGGTAGAGATTCTTTCTTCTTAAAATTGTAAAAAAACTCTTCTAAAACAAGATTAATAAAACGTAGATATTTTTTTACATCTGCGGCACTGTTGGTAGCTCTGAAGTTAGCCAAACTTAAAAGCATTAATTCTATCATGATATCTTTAAACATAGAAAAAAAACGGTACATTGTGCCCGAGAGTAC
>CAZIRG010000344.1:0-1651 GCA_964541505.1 uncultured Syntrophomonadaceae bacterium
TACCCGTTTTGTGGAACGGTTAGATGGCTTTGCTCTAGAAAATGCACGAAAAACAGGCTCATTCTCAAAGGCGATGCTTAGTTTCTTAAACTGATACTTACATCCTTCGAACTCCTTGGTATGACTGTATTGTGCTTTTTATACTTTGTTCTAATCATCCTTTTTGAGAATGAGCCTTAATGGTTATATGTTCGTGGTTTGCAGTTTTTCTAATGCACTATCTAGCACTGGTAACTTAAAAAAGGAGAAGCACAAATGGTTGAGAAAAATGTAGTTTATGATGTGAAGATAGAAACTCTAGGACACAATGGTGCAGGCATTACAAAAATAAAAGGGTTTGCTGTTTTCGTAGAAGGTGCTATCCCGGGAGATAAAATCAAGATAAAAATATTATTAATTAAAAAAAACTACGCTATAGGAAGAATAATAAAAATCCTAAACCCTTCTTACCATAGAGTGGAGCCAGTCTGTGCTGTTTTTGAAAAATGCGGCGGTTGCCAGCTCATGCATATGGAGTATCAGGAGCAACTTCGGCAAAAAAGAGAAAAAGTAGCAGAAACCTTAAAGCGTATTGGGAAAACAGAAACAATCGTACACGAAACATTAGGCATGGAAGAGCCATATAAATATCGTAATAAAGCCCAGTTTCCAGTAGGTTTAACCAAGGGGAAAGCAACGATGGGGTTTTACAGAAAAAGAACACATGATTTAGTGGATATAAGTTGTTGTCATGTGCAACATCCGGTAATTCAAAGAGTAATGACGAGCGTAAAAGAATATATTAACAAATTTAATGTCAGCACCTATAACGAAAAAACTCACCGGGGATTACTCAGGCATGTCGTTACAAGAGTGGGCTTTTTGACTGGTGAGGTTATGATTATAATAGTTACTAACGGTAATAAACTGCCCTTTAAAAATCAGTTGATCGAAATATTGAAAGAAAATATAACTGGCTTAAAGAGTATTATCTATAATATAAACACTAAAAACACCAACGTAATTTTAGGTCAAAAAATTATTACAATTTATGGTGCTGATAAAATAACGGACTACATAGTGGATTTAAAATACAGTATTTCACCTCATTCTTTTTGGCAAGTAAATCCGGCACAAACAACAATTCTCTATGAAAAAATACTGGCATATGCTGATCTGAAAGGTGAGGAAACAGTTTTTGATTTATATTGTGGTATTGGTACAATATCCTTATTCCTGGCACAAAAAGCGAAAAAAGTTTATGGGGTAGAAGTTGTTCCCCAAGCGGTAGAGGATGCCAAGGAAAATGCTATTTTAAATAACATCAAAAACGTAGAATTTTACCAAGGAGAAGCAGAAAAAATTGTCCCCGAGTTGTACAAACATGGAGTTAAAGCAGATTTAGTTATTATTGATCCACCAAGAAAAGGTTGCGAGGCAAAACTATTACAAACAATTACCAATATGCAACCTGCAAAAATTATCTATGTATCCTGTAACCCGGCAACATTAGCCAGAGATATCGCCATACTGGAGAGGAGAGGATTTACAAGCAAAGAAGTGCAACCGGTGGATATGTTTCCTCAAACCACACATGTGGAGACTATTTGCTTACTTGCCAGTAAAATCAAGGGTTTTGAGTAATAGAAATATCAATCCTGTTTGAATTGCC
>CAZIRG010000345.1:0-1638 GCA_964541505.1 uncultured Syntrophomonadaceae bacterium
CTGTAACCCATTGATTATCAAATAGTTACAAAAAGGGTGCGTAACTCGTGTATAATGTTAGACAAAAGGGTGATAAAAATGGAAGACAGTATATAAGTGATATCACTCATTATCTTGATGAAAATGGTAAGTTATCCCCTCAAATGCCTACTCAAGCTCGTAATCTAGCAAGCTATTTAATTTTACGGTTCTTCTCCAAAAAGTGTAGTTATCCACAGAGAGTTGCTCAAGCAGCTTCGCTGCTTTTCGCAACTGTAACGGTTATTACTCACTAAAAGCTAATGTCTTATATCTAACATCTTAAAATACAATAACTTAGTAATATAACAACATTTTAAGAACGGTGCTTAAAATCTCTTAACATCTCACAAAACAATAACTTAAGTTTATCTAGCAGCTCATTTCTAATGAAGGTGGCTCTGAGATAGGCTAAGGTCATAAGCAATACAGGTTCTATTTACTACTAAATTTGGAGAAGAGCCAATTTTACTTATCGATGCAACAACTTCTTCATATCCAGTTGAAGACCTCGATGCAAAGATTAGATGCAAACGAAAAGGCTGCAAAGGGTCAATAATTTCAACTCTCCTAAATCTTGACTCAGAAATTACTTGGTATTGTCCGGTCTGTAGGGATAATGGTGTTATTACCAACTGGCAAGGCACAGAATGGAATAATATAAAAATATATAGAGGATAGCTGAAATAAAAATGCAAATAAAAAAAGAAAAGTTAGAACGCATCTGTTTGAACTGTAATCAATTTTTGTCATCAAGTATGGAGGAGGCAACCGAGTATGGCATCTGTCTAAGCGATGAAGATTTCGCACCTTTTATTGAGGAATTGTTAGAGAAATCAAATTATTCTTGTTGTCAAGATTTAATAGATTCTAAAAAGTTTCTGGGAGAGCGTGAAGCGTGTGAGAATTATGAAGAAATGGAATTGATAGAGATAGATGACAACAGCCCCCTGGGTCAGGAGTTAAAACGTTTATGTGAATCTGGTGAACTTAATCCTGAAACATTTAAGGCTGCTTTATTAGAAGAACAAATAAGAAATATTGACTGGAAGACTATGCCGGTGGACCGGTATGTCAAGCAACTGGAAAGTTCTAAGAAAGAAGAGCGCGAGGCAGGAGTATCCAGTCTTGGTGCTATGATTGCACTTGGAAACAAAGAGGCATTTAAACAACTATTGAAATATTTTAAAAAATTACCTCCTCCAAAAACATTGGAAGAGGTGTATTTCAAAATAGACGTTTTAGGGCATTTAGAACATGGGAATACGAGATTGCAAATGATACCCTGCATGATTGATAAGTTGTATAAAACGCCCTCAAATAATACTACACGACAGTGGATATTAGCAATTTTTAGATTTCTGGAAGATTGTCCAAAAGATAAAGTTCGCGAACCTTTAGAGAAAATGCTAAAGGATAAAAGATTCTCTTATAGGCTTAAGAAAAAGATTAAAAGCATTTTGTACAGTAATCATTTTGAAGAAATATAGAAAGATAAAGCTACAAAGCTGAAAAAGGGGAAAATGGCTAACGCAAAGAAGGCAGTAAAAAAAGCTCAGAGAAAAACTAACCTGCATTATTCATACTAAGCCATTTATCGTCGGAGTATGAAAAACAGAG
>CAZIRG010000346.1:0-1634 GCA_964541505.1 uncultured Syntrophomonadaceae bacterium
TGTTAATAAATTACATAATAGTTAATATATGTTACAAAAATAAAAACTGCACCCGGAGTTGAACTACCTATGTTATTTTTATTCTGCATTTTAGGATTACTGATTGGTTCCTTTTTAAATGTCTGCATTTATCGCCTCCCCCGGGGGGAGTCGGTGGTACATCCACCTTCTCACTGTCCACAGTGTAACCAGAGGCTTAAGGCTATGGATTTGGTGCCGATTTTCAGCTACCTTTGGCAAAAGGGCAAGTGCAGGTATTGTGGTGTAAAGATTAGCCCTCGCTACTTTTTAGTAGAAGGGTTAGTAGGAATTGTTTTTGTGCTGATATTTTTTACCATAGAATTCAATATAGAGTTACTAAAGTACCTGGTACTGTTTTCTGTTTTAATCGTTATTTCTTTTATTGATTTAGATTACATGATCATTCCCAATAGACTAGTGCTTTTTGTTTTTTTCTGGGGACTTATCTGGCAGTTTTTTATGCCGCAAATCTCTTGGGGACAAGCATTGGGTGGGGCGTTGTTGGGCGGTGGTTTTCTTTTGCTGGTGACTTTATTTTCCGGGGGAGGTATGGGTGGCGGTGATGTCAAGTTGCTGCTGGCAGCTGGTTTTTACCTAGGTCCTATCCCAACAGGATTAGCCCTCTTTATAAGTGTTATAATTGGAGGGTTAGTGGGACTGGGGTTAATTTTATTAAAAATAAAAAAAAGAAAAGATCCAATACCCTTTGGACCATTTTTATGCTTAGGTATTTTGATAGTTACTCTGTGGGGAGCAGAGATAATTCACTGGTATGTAGCTTTCTTAAATTAACCAAGGTATAAATTCAAATTTACGAGTTGAATTTATATTTTGTCTTTAGGATTTTGTTTAGTTGTTTCCAGAACAGGCTGAAATCTTCTAGGTTGTTTTGCAAAATTGTAAAAAGAAAATCTACGTCTATTTTCCAGTACAGATGAACGAGCCGGTTACGGAATTTAGCCATCTTGATTAAAGTAGCAGTAAGTTCTGCCGGTAGAATTTTATTCTCAGCAAGCACACGGAAAGTATCGGCGTAGTCTTCAGGTACACGGTAGCCATTTCTGCTGATTAAATGATTGCAGATGTCTATGATTGCTTCGATTGCCACTATAAAATTATATTTGGCACTGGCAACTTTATGAGGATCATTTTTCATTACTAAGCACCTCTCTGAAGTAGCGTTGTCTGAAGGGTAAAAAATCAAAATATGTTTTAAAAGTTATTGTTTCGAATTCAACTCGTTTGCTGATATCTTTTTCAACGAGTTTACAACCATTTTTGATTACACTGTAGCAAAAAGAAGGAGGGGCAGTATTTAATATTCTTATGTCTATGGGATAGGAGGTTATTTTTTGCATAACTTCTTCCAAATCAAATTCATAAAACATGAAATCTTTTTCGGGGAGATTTTGCAGAAAAATAGCAATATCAATATCTCCGAAATTGGTTTTTGATCTATAGGAGCCATGCAGGTAGGCGAAAACAATATTTTTTTCGCTTACCAGAATTTTAGTTAGTTCTCGAACTGTTTTTTGATATGCCTCTTCATCAGTTGTGTGCCTTTTCATTTTATCAACCCTTTTTTAAAAAGTCGAAACATTAGTGAATTTTTT
>CAZIRG010000347.1:0-1629 GCA_964541505.1 uncultured Syntrophomonadaceae bacterium
TTCTAAAAGCAAGCGATCTTGCTGGATAAATATCATCGTGTTTGAGAATGAGCCAATTACTGTACCATACAGGTTTGATTTTGTCCAATCTTTTCTATTTTTTCATATGCGGTTGCCCTGGGGGAATTGGGGTCAGCCCTTGACTCAGGACAAATTTGGTATGATCTCTTCAATATTGGTAACTACCTAGGTTCAAAGCTCATGGGTTTACGGTACCCTAGTTCAGGATTCAAAGGTTCACAGTTCAAAGTTGAAGAACAAGGGACCCAAACCCTGAGCCTCGTAACCTTGAACCTCGTAATCCTGAACCGTGAACCTCACAACCTGAGCAGTTATAAATCTCATCTCAATGGTTATAATAAATAAGGAAATTTTATGGTAAGGAGTGAGTTTTTGCGAGTTCTAATCTTATCTTGGGAGTTTCCTCCCAGAGTAGTGGGAGGATTGGCTAGGCATGTTTATGACCTGTCCCTATCTTTGGTCGAGGAGAACGTAGAGGTAACTGTAATAACTATTGATGCCGGAAATGGCTGTTCTGCCTATGAAAAAGTAAACGGTGTTGACGTTTATAGAGTGCAACCTTACCCACTGGCTACTTCTTCTTTTTGTCTATGGGTGATACAAATGAATCTAGCCTTATTGGAAAAAGGAATATCGCTTTTCAACAAAGAGCATTTTGATCTGATTCATGTGCATGATTGGTTGGTTGCTTACTGTGGCAGAACTCTAAAAAACAGTTACAAAGTTCCCTTGCTGTCGACCATCCATGCTACAGAAGCTGGCAGAAATGGGGGGATTTATACTGATGAGCAGAGATATATCAGTGATGTAGAATGGGGGCTTACTTATGAATCGTGGCGAGTTATTTGTTGCAGTAATTATATGTTGGAGGAATTGCAACGGCTTTTCCAGCTACCTACCGACAAATTAAGGGTAATTTTTAATGGTGTCTATCCAGAGAAATTTCAAACTAAGACAAACGATAGGCAAATACAACCTCGTTATGCCTCACCGGAAGATAAAATTATATTTTATATAGGTCGTTTGGTGCCGGAGAAAGGGGTACAGGTCTTACTAGAAGCAGCACCTCTTATCCTAAAAAAGCACTCGCAAGCAAAGTTTATCATTGCCGGAGAGGGATCATTTAAAGAAGAGCTGGAAGAGCAGTCTAGGCAAGCAGGCCTTGAAGGTAGGATTTGTTTTACTGGCTTTATTAATGATGATACACGCAACCACCTGTATCGTCAGGCCTCTGTGGCTGTTTTCCCTAGCCTTTATGAGCCTTTTGGCATTGTCGCCTTAGAAGCATGGCGGCAGGTACACCAGTGATAGTTAGTGATACCGGTGGTTTGAGAGAAATAGTTACCCATGATGTGAACGGCTTAAAATGCTATCCCGGTAATCCAAACTCTCTGGCTGACCAGATAAATCGTATCCTCGGGGATAATCAACTGGCTCAGAGCCTCGCAAAAGAAGGAGAATCTCTGGTTATAAAAAACTATACCTGGTCTGAGATTGCTCGTCAAACCCGGCAAGTTTATCAAGAAGTTTTAGCAGATTATGATTGCGGTTCCTGGAAACCTTCTTTTTTTCATTCTGATTCTGCTGGTCTTTACGGTCGCTCCCGTC
>CAZIRG010000348.1:0-1629 GCA_964541505.1 uncultured Syntrophomonadaceae bacterium
TGCGGTATTTTTCTGGTTATATAGACGTTTGGTTTTGACATAAGCTTTCTCCTGAATAAAAACTACACAAAGATAAGGTAAAGAATACTTACAGAAATAAGCCCTACCATTCCTGTTACAAAACTGCCCAAAGTCTGCAGCCTATAAGCCTGGGACACATCCATATCAGAAAATTGAGCAACAACCCAAAAATAGCTGTCATTGGCATGAGAAACTGTCATGGAACCTGCACCTATCGCTAAAACCGTTAAAGCAGGTCCTATGCCAGTAGATAGCCCTAAAACACCCAAAACAGGACCGAGAATAGCTGCCGTAGTAATAATCGCAACAGTAGATGATCCTTGTGCAGTTTTAAGTGCTGCCGCCAAAATAAAAGGCGCCAAAATCCCCAGTTGCATTCCTCCTAAAACACCTGTGAGATAATCAGTTATTGGGGTTGCTCTAAGAACACTGCCTAAGGCTCCACCAGCTCCCGTAATAAGAATAATAAGCCCGGCATTTTTCATCCCTTCAGAAACCCAGCCATGCATAACCTCTTGGTTTAATTTTTGCACTGTAAGAAAAGCAAGAAAAACACCGATAATAAGCGCAGTATTAGGATTGCCAATAAAACTGAAAAAAGATTGTGCAAAACCAACACCAAATGGGTGTGTAGGGAAATCAGCAATAGATTTCAGAGCAATAAGTAGCACTGGAATCATAATAGGAGCAAAAGACTTAAGTGCAGAAGGAAGATCTTCAGCATCAATATTCTTTTTTTGAACATTTATTGAAGTTGCAGCAGCCTCTTTTTGTGCTAATTCATATTTAGCAGGATTAATATATATTCTGGAGGCATATTTTGTAGCAAATTGTAGCAAAAAAATAGCCTGCTAGAACACAAGGAATAGAAACTAATAAACCTAAGAGAATAACCATCCCCAAGTCTGCTCCAAGAGCAGCTGCCGCAGCAATGGGACCAGGAGTAGGCGGCACAAAAACATGAGTTGAATAAAGTCCCATACTTAAAGCTATAGCAAAAATAGAAAGAGATTGATTAGACTTTTCAGCCAATGATCTGTTCAGTGGAGATAAAACTACAAAACCCGAATCACAAAAAACAGGGATAGAAACTATACTTCCTGTAAAAGCCATAGCTAAAACAGAACGAGTCTCTCCCACCCATCTCAGTACTGTATTAGCCATAACTAGGGCAGCACCGCTTCTTTCTAGAATAAACCCGATAATAGTTCCTGCAGCAATAACAATCCCGATTCCACCTAAAGTACCCCCGAAACCGCCTGTTATTGCCTTTATTACATCTTGTGGAGAAAGTCCTGCAATTAATCCCACACCATAAGCTACTAAAAGCAGTACTATAGGGGTGTAGACGAACTTTAGCTGTCAATAAAACAATAAAAACTATGGCACCTAGCAAAAGAATTAATAAACCAGCTCCTTCTAACATTTAAAACACACTCCTTTTGTTTTCTTTTACAAATATCTTTAGAAAATTGTTCCCACTGTTACTTTAACTTCATTTGCATTTGCTGCCTTAATTTCCACCCCCTTCAACCTCTCGCTTCCAAACTCGCAACACCTCTACCACTGTGCACTCCATCAACTCAGCTGCCCTCTGCATCGCTTCTT
>CAZIRG010000349.1:0-1621 GCA_964541505.1 uncultured Syntrophomonadaceae bacterium
TAGATGAAATTGAGGAAGCGGTCGGGCTGGTTATTAAAGGAGACGATCCCCTTTCTGCCTGTGCGTCGCACGCAGACAGGTATAAGAAAGTTGCCATCTATTGCAGCCATCAATTTAGTGGGGCGAGTCTGAAGGAAATCGGTGCTCACTTTTCGATGCGTGACTCGGCGGTGAGCCAATCAAGTCGAAGGTTCAAGGTACGGATCTCTGAGGATAAAGGGCTTCAAAAGATTGTAGAAGAAATCAGGAAACGTCTTGGAAATGTCAAATGTTGAGACCTGACACCAGCCACTGCTATGCCCAGTTTGCAAAAAGGGTAAGATGCAAAAAATGCGCACTTTAAAACCGGCAGCATCAACATAACTTAACTATATTGCTTGAGTTGCCGAAGATATTAACTTTGATTTACGGGAAAAAAGCAAAGTTACATACTCTTTTCTTAAAAAGCCTCTTTGCTGGGGAGGGGGAAGGTGAGTCCATGTTGAACTATATAAACCATACCGAAGTTGCTTTTACTAAAGAAAGTGGTTGCAGATGCCAGAAAAATTCCAGAAACTGCTAAGTTTAGCGGTGAAAAAACAAGGACGAAAAGATTGAATCCCCATAGCAACTGTCTGTTGTTACCACCGCGACTTCCTTCTTCTGGACAATCAAAAATTTTGCGGCTTGGTTATAAAACAAACAACTTAAATAGCTCAGATAGCGATGGATAGGCGCTATTTGAGCCCTTTTAACATGCAAAACTTCCGATTGATCCCTTAAAGAACCGTCCCCGGTGGCTCTACGGTTAAAAAATTTGAAAAGAGGTTTATAAAAATGCCAAACAAACTACCGATAGGCATTCAAACATTCAAAGAAATAAGAAAAGAAAATTATATCTACATTGACAAGACCAAAGAAACCTATGATTTAGCAAACGATTACAAATATGCCTTTTTAGCGCGCCCGAGGAGATTTGGCAAAAGCTTATTCATAGATACGCTAAAGAATCTTTTTGAAGCAAAAAAAGAGCTATTTGAAGGACTGTACATTTACAACAAGTGGGATTGGAGCAAAAAATATCCTGTTATAAAAATTGACTGGGCTGGGGATTTGAGAACTTCTGAGAGTTTAAAGGACAGAGCATTTGATATTTTTAAATACAATCAGGAAAGGCTAGGTATAACTTGTGAAAACACTAAAAACCCATCATCCCGCTTCGATGAACTTATAAAAAGGACCTATCAAAAACACAACCAAAGAGTAGTGATACTAGTTGACGAATACGACAAACCAATACTAGACGTGATAGAAAACAAAGAACAAGCGATAGAAAACAGAGAATTCCTAAAAGGCTTATACTCCATCATAAAAGCAAACGACGAATACATAAAATTCTGCTTTCTAACAGGAGTATCCAAATTCTCAAAAGCATCAATATTTAGCGGACTAAACATGCTAAGCGACATATCGCTATTGCCCAAATACGGCAACATCTGCGGCTACACAGAAAAAGACATAAAAGAGTGTTTTAAAGAATACTTAATCGATGTGGATTTTAAAGAACTTAAAGAATGGTACGACGGCTACTGGTTTTTAAAAGACAAAATATACAACCCCTTTGACATGCTGCAATACTTGA
>CAZIRG010000350.1:0-1586 GCA_964541505.1 uncultured Syntrophomonadaceae bacterium
GTTATTATATCAACAGATTTACTTTTATGCAAATCGACATATTTCCCGGGAAATATTCTTTTAATTACATTTTATTATATTAGTTCCAGCAGCTTTGCGTAGCCTGTTCATTATGGCCAGTCCCAACCCTTTTTCTGAGACAGACTCAACTAAAATAATGTCTATTTTAGCCTCGTCCATCTCTCTGAGCCACTGAAAAAGAGAAGAAGTCGACTGAGAGGAGCCTTCTCGTTCTATTAAATTATACACTCGTTCAGCAAATTCCTTTTCTATTTTGCTAACCACGAGAAGACCTGTTTTTAGCCCTTTTCTCCTATAAGAACGATTGAGCTTTACAAGTGTACGGCGAACCTTCTCTTTTTCCCCTTCTAGTAAATACAAGGGCGCAGCAGGTGAATAGTGCCTATACTTCATGCCTGGGGAAAGAGGAATCTCCTCACTTGCAAGCTCTCCTGACAGGGGTATCGTAACCTGGGGTAACAAAACTTTCAAGTCTTCCATGATAACCCCCCCCGGCCGCAAAATCCGAGGAGGGATTCTCGTCAAATCCAGCACTGTTGATTCCAATCCTATCCGGCAAGGACCCCCATCTAAAACAGAAGCAATCCGACCATTTAAATCTTTTAAAACATGCTCTGCTAACGTGGGACTAGGACGACCCGATAAGTTAGCGCTGGGTGCCACTATGGGAAAACCAGTTTCTTGTAACAAAGACAGGGCTACCGGATGATCTGGCACCCGCACAGCAACAGAGTTAAGACCACCTGTTATTATGCCGGGAATATCTTTCCCAGCCTTGAGAACCAGCGTAAGCGGTCCTGGCCAGAATCTAGCTGCCAAGTCAGCAGCTAAAAAGGGTATCTCCTCAGCAACAGATACCAAGCCTTCAAAAGAAGCGATATGTACTATCAGAGGATTATCTCGCGGGCGACCCTTTGCCCTATAGATCTTTTCTACTGCTTCTATATTAAAAGCAACTGCTCCCAACCCATAGACCGTTTCTGTGGGAAAAGCCACTACTTCTCCCTGCTGTAGCAATTCAGCCGCCTTTTGTATCTTCCCCCTGTCTTGATCCAAATCTGCAATTTTTAGGTACAGAGTTTCTGCTGATATCTTCTTCTGCAAAAAAACAACTCCTCTTTCAACCTTTTAACTTCGTTCCCCCTCACAAGGCGACCGCATATGAAAAAGTTTAATTTATTACTCTGCTCTGTGCCAAGCACACAGACAGGTATTTGCACCTATCTAAGCTGCGGTCGCTAGTGAATAAGTGGGTAAGTCAGCCTACGGCTGTAAGTGAGTAAGTAAGGACGAAGCACGACGGGGTAATTAGTCACACTTATCTACTTACTGAACCACTTACTCACTTACCTACTTATTCACTTACTCACTTATAAATAAATAAGGCTTAAGTGGTTACCTCAAAATTATAAAAATTGAAAGAAAATCCGTATGCGGTTGCCCTGTTCCCCCTCATTCCCAATCTTGACCTGTTTTCTTTTATCCCCTATAATAGAATTGTTCGTTATAGGTAACTACTCAGGTCTATTGAGCTGTTTTTAAAATTATCTCATGCGTTGCTCTCA
>CAZIRG010000351.1:0-1586 GCA_964541505.1 uncultured Syntrophomonadaceae bacterium
TTTGTCTCTTTGTCTCTTTACCTATGTTGTTAAGAGGGGGTGAGGGAGAAAATGGATAAAACTGTGGGATGCCTTTATTTATGTCCTACTCCGATAGGCAACCTAGAAGATATTACCTTAAGAGTCTTGCGTGTTCTTAAGGAAGCGGATGTCATAGCAGCCGAAGATACTCGCCACACCAGAAAGCTTCTTAGCCACTTTCAAATTTCTACGCCGTTAATAAGTTATCGTGAACATAACAGGGAAAAACAAGGTAAAAGAATTATAGATAGATTGAAAAACGGTGAAAATATTGCTCTAGTTTCCGATGCGGGTATGCCGGGGATTTCAGACCCTGGTCAAGATATAGTTGGTCTTTTGGTAGAGGAAGGGCTGCGAATAGAAGTGCTCCCGGGACCTTCTGCTTTTTTAACTGCTTTGGTGGCTAGTGGTCTTTCTCCTTTATTGCCTTTTTCTTTTTGGGGGTTTCTGCCCCCACGTGGCAAGAAAAGAAAGGAAGTTTTGGCTAAAGTGGCGATAGAAAACAAGACGACTGTTTTTTATGAAGCGCCACACCGCCTTTTGCGAACTCTGCAAGATTTGCGAGAATACTGTGGTAACCGCCAAGTTGTTTTGGGGAGAGAGTTGACCAAAAAATTTGCAGAAGTTTTGCGAGGAAGACTGGAAGATATTTTAAGACATTTTGAGCAGCAAAAACCACGTGGAGAATTTACTCTGGTTCTAGGGCAAGAGGAGGTTTTACTAGGGAAAGAAATAGACATTCCTTTGGAAGAAGAGGTAAAAATCCTTATAGAAGAAGGTCTCGCAAAAAAAGGAGCTATCCGGGCAGTAGCACGCCGACGCAAAATGCCGAAAAGAGAAGTTTATAATTATTACGAGGATAAGTGCCATGCTATTAAAGGCAACTAATCTTGTTAACTAGATTCTATAGGAATTTTCTCTTTAAAAAAAATATTAGACGCTGATTACTATGATTAAAATATGATAAAATCCTTATATAAAAAATCAGCGTAAATCATAAGAATCATAAAAATCAGCGTCTATTGACTTGTCTGTAACCTTCGTAACCCCTGTAAACTGTAAACTGTAAACTGCCCTCATTCCCCATTTTATGGAGAATGAGGGCTTGGGTGCTAGTCTCCTTGGGAGATTTCTTTGGTGCAGTCAATGCAGATTAACCGGCTTTTAAAACTTATGACGTTGTCTACGTTGCCGCAAAAAGTACATCCAGGCTGGTATTTTTTAAGAACTATTTTTTCTTCATCCATATAGATTTCCAATGGATCTTTAACAGCAATCTCCAGAGTCCGCCTGAGTTCCATGGGAAGAACTATTCTTCCAAGCTCGTCTACCTTTCTTACAATTCCTGTTGATTTCATCAATGATTTCCCTCCTTTTTTTATGATATTGTATGCTTCGACATATTCCGCATATATAGCATAACAGAAATGTCATAAATTATCAATAGCTTTTTGCATAAAAAGTAAATTATTGCAATAACTTCTGTGATATTTCCTCAAAACTTGACAATACCCTTTTTTACTGGTAAAAATACGAGTAAGGAATTTGTTTTCGAAGGAGATTAA
>CAZIRG010000352.1:0-1584 GCA_964541505.1 uncultured Syntrophomonadaceae bacterium
GTAAACTGTAAACTGTAAACTGTAAACTGTAAACTGTAAACTGTAAACCGTAAACTGTAAACTGTAAACTGTAAACTGTAAACTGTAAACTGTAAACTGTAAACTGGCAACTAACCCCTGTCCGCCTTCAAGTAGGACTTAATTTCATCCTCTTGGTAGGGATAGTAATGGCGGCAACGAGTCGGCCTAGCTCCTCCCGGCAATAAAATTACGCCGGCAATATGTACAGCCGGAATTATCAGACCGTAATCTTTCTTTTTTAAGTCTGAGAGCGAAGGAAGGATCTCTTCTGTGGAGACATAGACCTTTCTGGAGGCACGTGCTAAGAGTGGCTCATTTTCAAATTCATCGACCAGAACATTGCCTGCTGTATCGGCTGCAAAACTGTGCATTATAGCAATATCAGGCCTGATAGGGGGAATCAGTACTACCTGGTCGCTACCGTAAGGGTTGGTAATGACTTTAAAGTCAGGTCTAATTTTCAAATAATCAGTACCTATAATGCCTCGCACGGGCATAAAGGGTAACCCTAGGGCTCCGGCCCGGAGCCCGGCTAACAGTCCCGGTCAGGTGTGTTCAAGACACTCAAAAGTGCCTTTCTGTGCGGCACGGCGAAAGTTGGGAGCCATACCAAACTCCCACAAACTTACCTGGGCAAACTCCAGTGAGGAAACTGCTCCTGCTCCTATTAAGAGGTCTGTTGCTAAACCCCCGATAGGAGAAGCGATCACGGGCAGTTTTTTGGTTATTTTGGTACTCAAAATTGCTTTAACCAGACCCATCGGATTCATGCTGATAGACTGACCACCTACCCCTAAGCTGAACCCGGCTGGCAAATCTTTTATCTGCTGGCAGAAATCTTTTAACGTAATTATTTTACTTTTCAAAATTCTTACTCCTTTCATGTTCCTTGCTCTCCGTACAACCCATCCGACTACGCTCAGGGCAGGCTCTCCAAATCAGTCTCTAATTTTCAACTTTGTTCCTACTTGCCCACTGTTAACTGGCTCCCCCATCCCATCCCAATTCAAAACTCAAAACTCAAAATCGCCTTGTCCCCCCCCATTTTTTAGCTGTCTAATTTTTTTAAAAAGAGTAAAAAAATTTTTATATCCTTATTAAATTGCTCCCAAATTATATCTAATTTATCCAATAGTGGCGACAATTTTCCACCTTTCAGGTTAAAACCATACAAGTTTCTAAAAAGATGCCTGAATCTGAGATATTCATGCAAATCTTCAACAATATCCCTAGTGATGATAGCAGGGCGTAGGGGTTCAACTTCTTTTGAGGCTAGTTGCAATAATTTTTTATGCCAATCTGGTGAGGCAGGAAGACTACCATCCATTTCTCTGATAATTACTTTCAAGATTTCTTCTATGCCAGTATAAAAATCTTGTAGCAAGCTGCCAGCAGCGCGTAAATAAAATTTATCTTTACCAGTATTTTCTAAAAGCAAATTTTGCAGCTCATCTTTTTCTGCCAATAGCTTTTCCAAGCTTTCCAATTCGATTTCAACCTGATTCCGTAAAGTTAAAAACTTTTTGTTCATTTTCGAGTAAAAGTCCTTTCTTTTTTATTTCT
>CAZIRG010000353.1:0-1579 GCA_964541505.1 uncultured Syntrophomonadaceae bacterium
TCGTCTTTTTCCTGCTTAGTTTTGGTATGAAAATGGGCATGTTTCCTGTTCATATTTGGTTGCCTGATGCCCATCCTGTAGCTCCTTCCCCGGCTAGTGCTCTTCTTTCAGGTATAATGCTGAAAACCGGTGCTTATGGTTTGTTGCGAGTGATTTTTCATGTTTTTTCTCTGGAGATGATGCAAGAAACATGGTTTGATACTTTGCTGGCTGTTATCGCTATTATCACTATACTGTTGGGTTCTGCGGTAGCTATAACTCAGGATAATTTGAAAAGAAGACTCGCTTATTCCAGTATTGGACAGATGGGCTATATTCTTTTGGGGATGGCTATTCTCACAGAAAGAGCTCTTATTGGTGACATCTTTCATATCTTTAGCCATGCTCTCATGAAGAGTGCTCTCTTTTTGGCAGCAGGGGCTATTATTATGAAGACGGGAAAAACCAGTGTTAAGGAGTTGGCGGGTATAGGATGGCAAATGCCTTATACTATGGTTTCTTTTAGTTTAGCCGCACTGGCTATGATTGGGCTTCCGCCTTTTAATGGATTTGTAAGCAAGTGGGCATTAGGTATTGGTGCTCTTGATGCTGGGTTACTTTTTTATGTTTTAGTTTTGATGGTCAGTAGCTTATTAAGCGCTCTTTACTATTTGCCGATTATCATATCAGCATTTTTGGGAGCAAAAGAAACATCTAAGATAAGAATTAACGAAGTTCCCTACAAAATGTTGATTCCTAGTGCTGTTCTCGCAGTAAGTACAATTTTATTTGGTCTTTTTCCTACCAATTTTCCTTATGACCTTTCTAGGGTAGCTGCTAAGTTTTTACTCACCGGCGGAATGTAGTGACTAAGTGACTAAGTGACTAAGTGACTAAGTGAGGACGGAGTACGACGGGGGAGGAGTTATCAGTTACCAGTTATCAGGGGCTGGAGAGTCCCCTAGAAGAACTCTGAACCCTGAACCCTGGTTCCCTGAACCCGTAACCTTCGTAACCACTGTAAACTGTAAACTGTAAACTGTCAGCCGCCTGTCTGCGTGCGGTGACGCACAGGCAGGTAGGCTGACCATAAAGGTGGTGTTCGTCGTGGAATTTTATCTTTTATTTATTGTGTGTGCTTTTGTTTTTGCAGTACCTATTTTTTTTCTTTCCAGGGTTTGGCGTATGCGATTGTTGAATGCCATCATCGTAGCTATGGTTTTTTTAGCTTTATATAATTTATCTGGTGCAGAACTAGGAAGTGTTTCTGTTCTGGCTTCTTTAACAGAGGTAGGAATGGTGCCCATTCTTTTTATAGCTCATCCTTATGCCAGAGTGGTTGCGTTTGGTATTTTATTGGTTGGTTCATTGGTTTTGCTGTATGGTCTAGAAGTAGCTGATAGAAAAGAGCAAGCTGTTTCTCTCTGTGCCTTGGCCAGTGCTTTGGGAGTAGTTTTTGCCGGTAATTTTATCACGCTTTTTGTTTTTTGGGAGTTACTAACATTTTCTACAGCGATTTTGATTTTTCTCAAAGGCACACCTCATGCTGTACGCATGGGTACTAAGTTTATTCTCTTTCACTTAGCCGGAGGACCATTTT
>CAZIRG010000354.1:0-1562 GCA_964541505.1 uncultured Syntrophomonadaceae bacterium
CTCTCAATTCTAGAGAATTGGCCATGGTCATTTTGTCTGCTTTTACTAGGATATCTCCTGGCATCCAGGCATGAATATCTATATATTGCATTTTAGTAACATCATCATAGCCGGCGGCTTCCTCAAACAGAGGGGCTGTTACCAGACGTGGGTCAACTGGCTTTATTTCTGGGGAGAGAATCTCCTTTTTTTCTTGGGCATCAAAAAGAAAAGCATTACCAAAGTAACGATTTTCCAGAGGGATATAGCCTCTGGCCAAGAAACTCTTTCCTAGCATTCCTTGGGGAAGAATTCGTTCGCTGGCTTTATGTAAAACTCGCCGCACAGAGGAGGGAAGTTTTTTGTAAGTTGCTAGGCTTGATGCTTCGCGGTAGATACCATACCCCCCGAAAACCTCATCAGCTCCTTCCCCGGACAAAGTAACGGTTATCTTTTTGGCGGCCATTTGGGCAACAAAAAAAAGAGATATAGCTGCCGGATCAGCAACAGGTTCATCAAGATGCCACACTAGGTGTGATAGATATTGCAGGAATTCTGATGGGGTGATGATTTGTTCGTGATGCTCCGTCCCTAGGTAATGGGCTGTTGCTTTGGCTTCCGCCAGCTCACTATAATCTGTTTCTGCGTAGCCTATACTGAAAGTCTGCAAAGGTTGTTTTCTGGCGACTAGGGCTGCCGTTATCGAAGAATCAATGCCGCCACTGAGAAAAGCTCCCAGCGTCACATCGCTTGCTAGGTGTAGGTCAACTGCCTCTTGGATAATAAAACGACATTCCTCTGTGAGTTGAGATAATGGCTTAGAGACAGGCTGAAAGGCAGCCTGCCAGTATCTTTTTGGTTGCGGTTTTTCCCCGGGGCGGCAGAGGAAACAATGTGCCGGAGGAAGCTTGAAAATCTCTTTGTAGATGGTCGCTGGTTCAGGAACATACTGGTAAGTGAGATAATGAGAAAAAGAAGTCTCGCTGGCTTCTCTGCTGACACAAGGTAATTTGAGCAATGCTTTAGCCTCTGAGGCAAAAGCTAAAATACTGGTATTATAAAAATAAAAAAAAGGTTTAATGCCGAACCTGTCGCGGGCGGCAAAAAGAATTTCTTGTTTGCTGTCCCAGAGAACAAAAGAAAACATACCTCTAAGTTTCTCCAGACACTCTTCTCCTATCTCCTCGTAAAGATGCAGTATCACCTCGGCATCGCTTTGTGACCGAAAGCGGTGTCCCTTCTCCAGTAATTCTTGGCGCAGTTCTTTATAATTATAAATTTCCCCATTACACACCAGCCAGAGTTTTTGTTCTCATTGCTCATGGGTTGCTTGCCTGTTTCCAAATCAATTATTTTCAAACGCTTAAAACCTAAACTTATCTGGGTATCCAGATAACTATCTTCCTTATCAGGTCCCCTGTGGGACAGGGTGTCCAGCATAGACGAGAGCAATTCTCTGCTATTCGCTTCTTGGCGTTGCTCTAAAAAACCACAAAATCCACACATGCTAACTATTTCCTTTCTTTATTATACCAGAACTGACATATGACTTTTAAATACAAGTAAATACAAGTAAATACAAG
>CAZIRG010000355.1:0-1559 GCA_964541505.1 uncultured Syntrophomonadaceae bacterium
TAAAGTAAGAAGACTTAAGCTGTCAATAAACTTTATTGCTTTGCAGTGTTAAAGCACAAGGATTTGTTATAGATATTATAATTTTAAAGGATCTGCCTAACGTCAGCAGATCCCGTAAATCTATAGTATTTCTTTTTCTTGTAAGAAATCACTTAAAAGAACTCCAGTTGTACCAGTTATTTTTAAACACTTCTTCAAATGTTCTTTACTAACAAAGTCTGTGCCATTTAAAACTCGGCAACAGGTGGCACCGAATTTATCTTGAAAACGTTCTTGAAATTCTTTTGATAAACCATAAACTAGATCTTTATCTTCATCTGCAGAAGCTCTCCCTTTTGCTAGGCCAATGACCATAGATGAGCCTGCTAGTGCCCCACAGATACACCCTGCTCTACCTAATCCTCCACCAAAGGGGGTAGCAAGTTTTGTAATGCTTGAAGGCATATCCGTAAAGTGTGTATCCATAAAAGCCTTGAGAATAGACTCGGCACAATTGAACCCTTGACGAAAATAATTTCCAGCCTTATTTCTTATTTCCATACTTTTTTCGTTCATATCCTTCGCTCCTTAAGCTGTTTTTTTGCTAG
The DNA here is from genome assembly GCA_964541505.1 of uncultured Syntrophomonadaceae bacterium. GTDB lineage: Bacteria > Bacillota > Dethiobacteria > PWVN01 > PWVN01 > CAZLTH01. The sequence goes on from CAZIRG010000355.1 coordinate 588, forward strand.
CTCTTCTTTAATCCATAACACAATATTGTCTGTCGAAGTACCCGGTGTAAAAAGTTCTGCTGCATGACCTTCTTTTTTGAGATTCTCAATATCTTCTTCTGGAATCGTTCCTCCCCCCATTAGGATAATATCATCTGCATCATTCTCTTTGAGAAGGTTTTTTATACGGGGGAAAATAGTATTATGTGCCCCTGACAAAATACTAAGACCTATAATATCTACATCCTCTTGAATGGCTGCTTCTACCACCTGTTCCGGGGTTTGATGCAATCCGGTATAAACTACTTCCATCCCTGCATCTCGCAAAGCCCTTGCTATCACTTTAGCACCTCGATCATGACCATCTAATCCAGGCTTTGCTATTAGAACTCTTATTTTTTTCTCAACTTCTGCATATTCCACTAGGATTCACCTCTTTTCTGGTTTTTTAGAATAGTAAATTTTTTTAGAATAGTGGTTTTTCTTTATATTCTCCAAAAACTTCTCTGAAAACCTGGCTGATTTCTCCAACGGTAGCATACGCACGTACAGCATCCAAAATAAAAGGGATAAGGTTGTCACTGCTACTAGCAACTGAACGCAAGCATTCTAAGGTATTTGCTACTCTAGTATTATCCCGGTTTGTTTTAAGTTCTCCCAAGCGTTTTCTTTGCGCCTCTTCTACCGCCATGTCTATTTTTAACAAATCGAAGTCCAAAGTTTCAGAGGTGACATAATCATTAACACCTACAATAATACGCTTTTTCTTGTCAATCTCTTGTTGGTAACGGTAAGCAGCATCAGCAATTTCCTGCTGAAAAAACCCCTTATCAATAGCAGACAAGACCCCACCTAAAGCTTCAATTCTGTCAAAGTATTTTTCTGCTTCCTCTTCCATTTTATCAGTAAGTGCCTCCACAAAATAGGAACCAGCCAAGGGATCAATTGTGTTAGCTACTCCTGTTTCATGTGCTATAATCTGCTGTGTCCGGA
>CAZIRG010000356.1:0-1545 GCA_964541505.1 uncultured Syntrophomonadaceae bacterium
TGATCAAGTTTGTTCTGGAAAACTTGAAAAAACTGAACTTTGCTGATGAGCAGATCTACACCACCCTAGAGAACAGGATGAAATGCGGTTTCGGCAAATGCGGACGCTGCAATGTAGGTGGCCTGTATGTCTGCAAAGACGGTCCCGTTTTTAGCTATGCCACGTTGAAAGATATCCCGGAGGCTTTTGCGTAGGGCAGGAAATAGGAGCTAAGAACGAGGAGCTAGGAAAAAGGAACGAGGGACTAGGAGCGAGAAGACTGTCTTCTGTTTGAAATGTTGCCAAGTGGGTAGCAAGAAATAAAAAGCATATCGCAACAGAGAAAAAGGGGGGTTAAAAGCCGAATGGCTTTTAACCCCCCTTTAATGTGCAAGTGTGAAGATCGAATTCCGTAGCATGGAGACATCATGGCACGAGGATGTTTTGCTTGACATGTATTCATACTTAAAAAGAATATTGTAATTTGGCAGGAAGTTACATTTATATTACAGAAAGTTCAAGAAAGCTTAATTTGACTTTCCCGGGGGGGGTACAATGTAGAGAATAGTAGCAATTGTTGGTTAAAAAACAAATTTTAGCTAATTGCAGGCAGGGAAGGTGGTGCACCAGTATTTAGTCTAGCTAAAAAAGTTTTGAGCCAACGTTGTGCTAAAAACAAAAATAAGGAGGAAAAAAGACTCAATGAAGAGAAGAAAAACAGGAGTTAGATTGGTAAGTATGTTGGTAATGGTAATGTTGGTTTTTTCTTTGGTACCGGGTACAGTTGTATCACAATCGAATGATGTTGTCGGAGTAGCAAGAGAGATTCCTTTATCAGAAGAAGAAGTCAGGGATTTTATTGACTCTTTGCCAAAAACCTTTATCATAAAGGATAATATTCTCAAACCTGCCAATATGGGGAGTATGTTTTATGCCTTTATGCCTAGCGGCACTAGTGGAATAAGTCAGGCTGTTTTAGAGAGAGGTAATTTTCGTTTGTGGTCAAGAACTACTGTTTATTGGGGACATACGGGTGATATGGTATTGTGGGCAGAAGCTCATCAGGAATCAGGAGCTATCTTCCCAAATGCGATAGCACAACTTGGAACAACTGTAACTAGATGGTCGGATTTCGTTAAAAATATAAGAGCCAACTATCGCTTTGGGATAGGTTTTATAACACCATGGGGAGATTTAACCATTCACAATAGGACTAAGGTAGATAGCTTAAGAGTTTTTGGCGATGGTAGTGCTGTGGATACTAGTAGGTAAGTCCCAAAAATTTCTTTTCTTAGGAATAGCATAAATGATTATTGTTTACGTGGGGCAACCGTATGCGATTTTTCCCATCTTCAAATCAAAAATTTTTATATGAGGTTGCCTTGTTTTCCTGGGCGTAGTATATTGCTACGAGATTGGTGGTATTTAAAAAACATTTCGGGGCTTGAATCACAATGTGCATTACAATAATGTTGTTAGTATTTAATTTTAGCTATGATTAGGGATAGGAGGGTTACTCTTGGAAGTAGTAAATTTAAGCAAAAGCTATAAGAATAATTTAATTAT
>CAZIRG010000357.1:0-1538 GCA_964541505.1 uncultured Syntrophomonadaceae bacterium
TTATTCTCCTTCATTTTACCTTTTTATCTCTTCATCTCAATCACCTATAACTTTTACCAGTACTCTTTTTTTTCTGCGGCCATCAAATTCACCATAGAAAATCTGCTCCCAGGGACCAAAGTCCAGTTTGCCCCCTGTTATGGCTACTACCACTTCCCTGCCCATAAGCTGCCGCTTCAAGTGAGCAGCGGCATTATCCTCAAAGGTGTTATGCGCATACTGCGAAATCGGTTCATGTGGAGCAAGTTTTTCCAGCCATTTCTTAAAATCCTGGTGCAACCCACCTTCATCATCGTTAATAAACACGCTTGCTGTAATATGCATAGCGTTAACAAGACACAGACCTTCCGTAACACCGCTCTTGTTAATAATCCGTTGCACCTGATCGGTAATGTTAATAAAATCCATCCTGTTTGCCGTCTCAAACCATAAATACTCACGCCTTGTTTTCACTTTTTCTCCCCTTCACTTTTTTTATTTTTTTTTGCGCAGTTTATCTATCTTCTTCAACATTTTTGAAAACCCCTCCATCAATATCAACTAACTATTAATTATCTTCTCCTCCAAAATCAAGCGGCGTGCTTCGCTGATAGTATAAAACGAACCAGTAATACAAAGAACGTCATCGGGGGATAAAATGTTGTAGCCTGTTATTATAGCTTCTTTTAATTTTTCACTTACAATTACAGGCTTGTCAGTTAAAAGGGCAGCCTCTGCGGCAATTTTTTGGGGCTTTGCTGCCCTGGTAGGATGAATGGCTGTTGTAATTATCAATTGACTGATTACAGGAATTATTTCTTGTAAAACTTCCCTGGCCGGCTTATCATTTAAAATACCCAGAACCATAACCAGTTTTGTGGGAGGAAAAATTTCTTCTAAGGTCTTTCGTAAATATTTTATACCCACCGGATTATGAGCAGCATCAATGACTATGAGAGGGTTTTTCTGTAGTATTTCCAGACGCCCGGGCCAGAATGTTTTTTGCAGCCCTTTTCTAACAGAGTCTTCGGTAAAACTAATCCCTGCCAGCTCCAACCCGGCTAAAGCAGTAGCTGCATTGATTACCTGGTGTTCACCCAGGAGCGGTATAAACAAATTTTTCCAGGCATAATTCTTCCCAGTATAGTTAAAATATTGACCAGCAAGGTCTTTTTGCCCGGTTTCATAAAGAAAATCTTCTCCCAGAAGATAGAATGGCACCTCTTTTGCCCCGGCCACCTGCCGGAAAACTTCTTGTGCCTCGACATCTTGGGAAGCTGTTAGAACCGGTGAACCTGTTTTAATAATTCCTGCTTTTTCCCGGGCAATTTTAGTTACCGTGTCTCCCAAAATCTCAACATGTTCTAGTGAAATATTGGTGATGATAGAAACCAGCGGCCGGGGGATAACATTGGTAGCATCAAGGCGTCCCCCCAATCCTACCTCCAAAACCAAATAATCCACTCCTGTCTCTGCAAAGTAAAGAAAAGCCAGAGCTGTCACTACTTCAAACTCGGTAGGTGAACCCATTTCCGGTATGGATGAAGTTTCATCCACTA
>CAZIRG010000358.1:0-1535 GCA_964541505.1 uncultured Syntrophomonadaceae bacterium
TCGTCTTTTTCCTGCTTAGTTTTGGTATGAAAATGGGCATGTTTCCTGTTCATATCTGGCTACCTGATGCTCATCCCGTGGCTCCTTCTCCAGCCAGTGCCCTTCTTTCAGGCATAATGCTGAAAACGGGGGCCTATGGATTATTGCGAGTAATTTTTCATGTTTTCACCTTGGAGATGATGCAAGAAACTTGGTTTGACACTTTATTGGCTATCATCGCTATTATTACTATACTGTTAGGCTCTATGGTAGCTATAACCCAGGATAACTTAAAAAGAAGGCTGGCTTATTCTAGTATTGGGCAGATGGGCTATATTCTCTTAGGGATGGCTATTCTTACAGAAAGAGCTCTCATCGGTGATATTTTTCATATCTTTAGCCATGCCCTTATGAAGAGTGCACTCTTTTTGGCGGCAGGAGCCATCATTTTAAAGACTGGGAAAACCAGCGTTAAAGAGTTGGCTGGTGTAGGGCGTCAGATGCCCTATACCATGGTTTGCTTTAGCTTGGCTGCAGTTGCCATGATTGGGATTCCTCCCTTTAACGGATTTGTGAGTAAATGGACACTAGGTATTGGTGCTCTTGATGCCGGGTTGTTTTTTTATATTTTAGTTTTGATGGTAAGCAGTTTATTAAGTGCTCTGTACTATTTGCCTATTATTATAGCAGCCTTTTGGGGGGTAAAAGAAACATCTCAGATAAGAATTAACGAAGTTCCCTACAAGATGTTGTTTCCTATTGCTGTTCTGGCAGCAAGTACAATTTTATTTGGTCTTTTTCCTACCAATTTCCCTTATGATCTTTCGAGAGTAGCTGCGAAGTTTTTACTCACAGGTGAAATGTAGGAGATTAGTGAGTCAGTGGGTCGGTAAGTAAGTAAGGGGCAACTCTCGTCGTGCGTCGTTCTTACTGACATACTGACAGCTGGTGAAGACGACGAGTAGGAGTCTGAACGAGTCCTGACGACGGCGATAGCCAAGTCGGGAGTCCGGGAGGCTGACTGACACACTGACTAACTCAGTTAAGAAAGATGGTGTTTGGAATGGAGTTTTATCTTTTATTTATTGTGTGTGCTTTTGTTTTTGCAGTACCTATTTTTTTCCTTTCTAGGGTCTGGCGTATGCGATTGTTGAATGCCATCATCGTGGCTATGGTTTTTTTGGCTTTATATAATTTATCTGGTGCAGAACTAGGAAGTGTTTCTGTTCTGGCTTCTTTAACAGAGGTAGGAATGGTACCAATTCTTTTTATAGCTCATCCTTATGCCAGAGTGGTTGCGTTTGGTATTTTGTTGGTTGGTTCACTGGTTTTGCTGTATGGTCTAGAAGTAGCTGATAGAAAAGAGCAAGCTGTTTCCCTCTGTGCCTTGGCCAGTGCTTTGGGAGTAGTTTTTGCCGGAAATTTTATCACGCTTTTTGTTTTTTGGGAGCTACTAACATTTTCTACAGCGATTTTAATTTTTCTTAAAGGCACACCTCACGCTGTACGCATGGGTACTAAGTTTATTCTCTTTCACTTAGCCGGAGGACCATTTT
>CAZIRG010000359.1:0-1530 GCA_964541505.1 uncultured Syntrophomonadaceae bacterium
GCAAAAGCTTCCGGGATATCTTTCAGCGTGGCATAGCTGAAAACAGGACCGTCTTTGCAGACATACAGACCACCCACATTGCAGCGGCCGCATTTGCCGAAACCGCATTTCATAAGGAATATTCAAAACTTCCGACTGATTCCTTTGAGAACCCTCCCTGATGGTTGTAATTGGCAAAGTTCTCCTGACATTAGCTATCTTGGTATTGAACCAACAGTTTTTTGACAAGACTTTCCAGTGCAATTAGTGCTGTTTCCCCGCATACAATTAGTTGCTCTACTTCTTGCATGGAAAATTCCTTCCCCTTGTAATCAGCTTCTACCCGTGCAGTTTGAAGCCTGTGCAAAAATCTGCCAACTTCTCTGGACACTAGTCCTTCTTTCACATATTTTTTGTTGACACGACCGATTACAGCTGAATGTTTAACTGGTATCTTCTCTTCGAAAGTAAGTACTGCTAAACATGCCCGGTACATAGAGTAGTACAGCCTATTTACAGTTGCTGGATATTTTTCTCCTTTAAAACACCACAAAGCTTCCTCCCAAGCCTCCCTTGCTTTTTCTATCTTTGTCTCGGCAAGAATATCTTTCAACCGCTCATTACTCATACGACAACCACTCCATCATTTTGTACATTTCTATAAAAAATATCCGCCTGAAATAAGGGCGAAGTGAACTCTTGGGTATCACAAGGCAGTGCAATCAAATCCACCTCTTCATCTAAGCTTACATTATAAGCTTCGTTAATAATAACTTCACAAGTACTTTTATTTAACTTTTCCACGACAACCAAAAGATCAATATCAGACTCTTCCTCTGCAGTACCTCTGGCCTGAGAGCCAAAAAGAATAACGGTTTTAACAGGAATAAACTTATCTTTGAGTCGTTGAACATATTTTTTAGTAACTTTTGCTACTTTATCTCTCTCCATCTCCTTAGTTAAATTCATATCGTATCCCTACTTCCAATATTTAAGTAATTGGGTTCTTTCTCAATAGTATTTTAGCATACCGTCAGTGGCAAAACAAGGGAAAAGTGATTTTTAGAAAAATGTCCCAAACTCAGGCGAGAAATGCCATACGGAACGCAAAAAAGAAGAACAAAATCGCTATGTAGGTGGGAAAATATGCCAGACCGCAAGAACCGCCCCTTTGGTTTCTTACAGCAAAATATCCTTGAGCCATAATACCTTCATGCTGTGGAGTTCTGTCCACCCATTAAAAAGAGGAGGTTAAAAGCTACTCAGCTTTTAACCCCCTTTTTCTCTTTCATATTTGCTCTTTTATCATTTATTTTTTATTTCTTGCCGCCCACTTTAGAACAGTTCAAACTTTAGAACAGTTCAATCAGAAGACGAATTCATCGGCATCTTCCTCTTCCCTGCCCTACGCAAAAGCTTCCGGGATATCTTTCAGCGTGGCATAGCTAAAAACGAAACCGTCTTTACAGACATACAGGTTACCTACATTGTAGTATTTTCCGGGGTCAGCCCTTCTGTCCAATATCAAGGGCTGACCCCGTTTACTGCGCT
>CAZIRG010000360.1:0-1514 GCA_964541505.1 uncultured Syntrophomonadaceae bacterium
TGTACAAGGCTTTCACGGCTTTTATTGCTGTTTTTGCTGCAAAAGTCAGGATATTTAATTGTGCAAGCATTTCTTGAACTTTAAGCTTACTAATTTAGCCATTACTTCTTTCTAAGCACAGATTTAAAATCTCTTAAAACACGTAGAGATCTGTTTACCAACTCCTCTTTTTTTTGCTTTTTGCTTTTGAAATGTTCTGATAAGGGTGATACTAAACCGAAGTTAGCCTTCATTGGCTGGAAATTATTGGGGCTAGCTGCAGTAATATACCTAGACAATGCTCCCAACATAGTTTCCAATGGAAATGACAATGGAGTTACTCCTTTTAAGAAACGAGCTGCATTAATGCCAGCAATCAAACCGCTGGCAGCAGATTCTACGTAGCCTTCTGTGCCGGTAATTTGACCGGCAAAAAATATATTTTCTTTGTTTTTTAACTGGTATGTCGCCTTTAACAAACGCGGGCTGCAAATATAGGTGTTTCTATGCATCACGCCTAGACGTGCAAAGGCTGCCTTTTTAAGTGCTGGAATTAAAGAAAAGATCCTTCTTTGCTCAGACCAGGTTAAGCTTGTTTGAAAGCCTACCATATTTAGTAAGGAGCCTTCTTTATCTTCTTTTCGCAACTGTACTACAGCAAATGGTCTCTCTCCAGTTTTAGGATCTATTAGTCCGACAGGTTTCATGGGACCATATAAGAGAGTTTTATATCCTCTCCCAGCAAGAGATTCTATAGGCATACATCCTTCAAAAAAGATTTCTTTTTCAAAAGTTCGAGGTTTTTTGGTTTCTCCCCCTATAAGTGCAGTATAAAACGTTTCGTACTCTTCTATAGAAAGAGGACAATTTAGGTAATCATCTTCCCCCTTCTTATACCTAGAACTCCAAAAAGCATTATTGAAATTTATAGAATCACTAATAATAACTGGTGCTGCGGCATCAAAAAAATACAAATGCTCATCGCCAGTGAAGTCTTTAATGGATTCCGACAAAATATCCGAAGTTAGCGGACCTGTAGCGATAATACAGCATTCTTCTTTGGCTGGTATTTGCAAAACTTCTTGGCGGATCACCTCTATCAAAGGGTGACTTTCACAAATTTCTGTTATTTCTTGCGAAAATAAATTTCTATTTACTGCTAAAGCTCCTCCGGCAGGAACAATGTGGTTTTGAGCAACACTCATAACCAAAGAATTAAGGGTTCGCATCTCTTCTTTCAAAAGACCAACAGCATTTTCCAAGGAATTTGAACGAAAAGAGTTGCTGCAAACCAATTCAGCCAAATCAGCGGTATGATGCGCAGGAGTTCTGCGGTAAGGTCTCATTTCATATAATTTAACAGAAACTCCAGCACTGGCAGCCTGCCAAGCGGCTTCAACGCCAGCTAGCCCTCCCCCGACAATGGTTAGACCTTGCATGGTTTTCCCCCCCCATTTTCTTAACTCTTTTCTTTTTTAAAACGTAACTACTCAGGTCTATTGAGCTGTTTTTAAAATTATCTCATGCGTTGCTCT